>JACPXK010000099.1 GCA_016196565.1 Candidatus Omnitrophota bacterium
ATTTAGTTGAGCGTTTTATTAACAAAATCAAATGGTTTCGTCGCATCTTTGCCCGGTTTGAAAAATTAGCCAGTCGCTACCTGGCTCTTTTGCACTGGGTCGGAACTCTCATTTGGTTGCGCTAAATGTCAACAGAACCTAATGCTCGATATTGCTTTTAATTATGTTATTATTTTCGCATGTCGCTCGTTGAAGCTCTATTTTTGGGAGCCTTGCAAGGTCTTACGGAATTTCTGCCGGTTTCAAGTTCCGGGCATCTGGTTTTAGTCCAGCTTTTAATGGGCAGGGATGAATCCATGCTTGCTTTTGATATCGCGATTCATTGGGCCACACTTATTGCCGTGTTCGTCTATTTCCGGTCAGACTTTTTGAAGATTGCACGCGACAGGCGGCTCCTTCTGAGGATTGGGGTAGCCACGCTTCCCACCGCCCTCATGGGAGTGTTTTTCGAGGACTATTTTGAATCGCTTTTCGGTTCGCTCCGGGCTACGGGAATCGGGTTTATTGTGACGGCAGCTTTTCTGATCGCAAGTGTGAAGTTTCATCATGGGAAGACGCCCTTGTCGGAACTAAAAATTTCAGACGCTTTGTGGATTGGTGTAGCCCAGGGGATTTCCATTATTCCGAGTATTTCCCGCTCCGGAGCCACGATTCTTGCCGCCATGTTTCTGGGTGTTGAGCGCGGGGCCGCGGTGCGGTTTTCCTTCTGGATTGCCGTGCCTGCCATATTGGGGGCGGGGCTTCTTAAATTAAAGGACGGTATCGGAGAGCTTTCCGCTTATCCGGGGCCTGCAGTGGCCGGGTTTTTGGTCTCGGGGCTTATCGGTTATCTGACCATTGGCCTTCTTTTGAAGCTGACGGTTCGCGGAAAATTTTACGGGTTTGGATATTACTGTTTGGCGATTGGAATTCTCGCTTTATTTTTCTCCTTTCAAAGGTAACAATGTTGGGACAGGCATGAAGACGCTGCGATGCATTTTGAAAAAGGGCAGGGAAAAGCCTTTGGAAGGTCGCCATCCCTGGATTTTTTCCGGTTCGCTGGACCAAATTGATGACGGCTACAATGCCGGTGATTTGGTCAAGGTGTACGCCGCCGACGGCCGCTTTTTCGGGACGGGGTATCTAAATCCACGTTCCGAGATCGCAGTACGCATGCTGGCCTTCGACGAATCGGAAATCAATCCCTCTTTTTTTGAGCGCCGCATTAAAGATGCCCTGGCCTTGCGCGGTTTTCTCTTTCATTCCCCCGAGCCCCAAAGTCTCACGTCAACCCGTGGGATTAAAGACCGTCAAAGCACGGCTTACCGCATCTTAAATTCGGAAGGGGATTTTCTTCCCGGTCTTGTCGCCGACCGCTACGGGGATTATCTTGTTTTGCAAATTCAGACTGCGGGCATGGAGCGCTTTCGGGAAACAATTGTTGAAATCTTGCAACGGGAACTTCCGCTGCGCGGCATCTTTGAGCGCGACGACTCGGATTGGCGGGAGCGTGAAGGCCTGGAAAGGCGTGTGGGAAGACTTTGGGGGGAGGAGCCCCCGGACTTTGTGGAATTTAACGAAAACGGGTTCCAATTTATCGCGGATATTCACGGGGGACAAAAAACGGGGTTTTTTTTGGATCAGCGGGAAAATCGCAAAAGGGTTTCTGAAATTTCGAGCGGCAGGCGTGTTTTAAATTGTTTTTCTTATACCGGGGCCTTTTCCATTTACGCGGCCAAGGGAGGCGCCCAGCAAACGGTTTCGGTGGACTCCTCGCGCGAGGCGATGGCGACGGCAAAGGTGCATTTCGAAAAAAATGAACTGGGCGGGGAAAATCATCAATTTGTGGAAGCCGATGTGTTTGATTATTTGCGTCAAAGCCGTCAGGAATTCGATCTCATTATTTTGGACCCGCCGGCCTTTTGCAAAAATAAACAACAGGTTTTGCAGGCCTCGCGCGGCTATAAAGACATTAATCTGCAAGCCATGAAGCGCCTTGCGCCCGGGGGACTGCTCTTTACTTTTTCCTGCTCCACTTATATCGATGCTACGTTGTTTCAGCAAATTCTATTCGCCGCGGCCAAGGATGCCCGCCGTGAGCTGCGCCTGCTTCAAAAAACGTCTCAGCCTGCGGACCATCCCGTCAGCATTTTTCATCCCGAAGGCGAATACCTGAAAGGCCTGCTCCTTCAGGCTGTTTAGGGAGAGGACGCGGTAGAGCAAGGAATTATCGAGTATACTTAAAGCGTGTCTTAGCCGTTAACTATCCCAACCGGGGGGAGGCGGGCATGGAGATTTTAGATGAGAAAAAGCTCGGCGGCGAAAAGTTAAAATCACTCGAGCTGGCCGAAGACTCGCGCGAACACGAATGGACACAGCCTAGTTTTGTGGCCGAACTTTTTCAGGGCCGGGTGCGCTGGGACCTTATCTTTCCTTTTCCTTTACAAAGCGAAGCCGATAAAAAAATCGGGGATGAGCTTTTAGACCGCATTCAAAAAATCCTCAAAGAACATATTGATCCTGATAAAGTCGACCGCACCGGAGAAATCCCTCAAAGCGCGCTGAAGGCCCTTGCCGACCTGGGCTGTTTTGCAATGAAAATTCCGAAGGAATACGGAGGCCTTGAACTTTCGCAGATGAATTACAACCGGGCAGTCCATCTGGTGGCAAGTCATTGTGCTTCGACGGCGGTTTGGCTTTCCGCACATCAATCCATTGGGGTTCCACAGCCCCTTATGCTTTTTGGTACGGAAGAACAAAAGAAAAAATACCTTCCTTTGTTTGCCAAGGGGACCATTTCCGCATTTGCCCTCACGGAACCGGAAGTGGGCTCCGACCCGGCCAAAATGAAGACGACCGCAGTTCCGACTGAAGACGGCCGTTTCTTCCTTATTAATGGAGAGAAGTTGTGGTGCACCAATGGGCCCGTTGCCGATGTCTTGATTGTCATGGCACAGACGCCTCCCAAGATCATGAAGGGGAAAGAAAAAAAGCAGATTACGGCGTTTATTGTGGAAAAGGCCTTCGGAGGCATTGAAACGCTGCATCGCTGCAAGTTTATGGGCCTTAACGGAATTCAAAATGGTCTGTTGAGTTTTAAAAATGTCAAAGTCCCGCGTGAGAATATTTTGTGGGGGGAAGGCAAGGGCCTGAAGCTTGCCCTCACCACCTTGAATACCGGCCGATTGACCATGCCTTCTGCTGTAACCGGGGCAACGCGTGTGTGCTTTGATATCGCAAACAAATGGGCCAATGAAAGGGTGCAGTGGGGGCAGGCCATTGGCAAGCATGAGGCCATTGCCCACAAAATCGCGAGTATGGCGGGCACGATTTTTGCAATGGAATCAGTGAGCGATCTTTCAGCGGCCATGGCGGATTCCAAAAAGACGGACATACGGCTGGAGGCCGCCATTGCGAAACTTTGCTGTACGGAGGCAAGCTGGCATATCGTGGACGGTGCGGTGCAAATACGCGGAGGCCGGGGCTATGAAACGGCTGAGTCTTTACGCGGCCGCGGAGAAAAAGGCTACGGCATCGAACGCGCCATGCGCGATGCGCGCATTAACACCATTATTGAAGGCACGAGCCAGATTATGAGGCTTTTTATCGCGCGCGAAGCCATGGATTCTCATGTGCGGCGCATCCTGCCGATTCTTTCTCCCAAAACTGTCCTCCCTGAGCGGCTGAAAAAAATCGGAGAGGCGATTGGCTATTATGCGGCTTGGTATCCAAAACAATTTATTCCGACCTCTCAGCTCCCCTCTATTTCTATCCCTGAAAGGCTTCGCCCTCATATGTCTTTTGTGGGAAAATCCGCGAAGCGGCTTGCCCGCAGTCTTTTTCATGCCATGATGATTTATCAGGAGAAACTGGAAGCAAAGCAGCAGCTCATGACGCGGCTGGTCAATATCGGAACGGATCTTTTTGCCATGGCGGCAACTTGCTCGCGTGCTATCGCGCTTTATCAGAAAAATTCCTCCGATAACGGCGCGCTGGAGCTGGCGGATCTTTTTTCGCGTCAGGCGCGCGGCCGCATTGAAAAGCAGTTTCGTCATCTTTTTATCAACGATGACGGATTCGCCTACAAAATCGCCCAAAACGCTTTAGCCGGAAAATACCGCTGGCTTGAAACCCGCGACATCATCCCACCCGAATAAAAATAAATCATCGAATTCATTGTGTCATTTTTGCTCTGGCACCAACCCCCCCCCCTTTGGGGTCAGACCCAAACGGGCCCTTTTGGGTCTGAGCCCGTTGTGTTATGATTATATTTCTTATGAAATCCCTCTGGAATAACAAAGAGGCCGCTCAGTGCAAGGACCGCCTTGATTTACTCGTCTATAGCTCACGGCTTATAGGAAGGGAACCCAAGCTTTGTGTTTGGGGCGGTGGAAATACCTCTGCCAAGACTTTAGAAAAAGACCATCGCGGTCGCATGCGTCGGGTGCTTCGTATTAAAGGAAGCGGCTCGGACCTCAAGGTCTCAACTCGCAAGGATTATCCTCCCGTAGATTTGGAGGCCCTGCTCGATGCCTATAAAATTGAAGCCATGACCGATGAAGCGATGGTGGATTATGTCAGTCACTCCCTGCTCGACCCTAAGGCCCCGCGGCCTTCCATCGAAGTGCTGCTTCACGCCTTTGTGGACCAAGTGTTTATTCATCATACTCACGCGGATGCGATTCTGGCGATTACCAATACGAGACACGGCCAGCAAATTGCAAAAAAAATTTTTGGGGATGAGTTGCTCTGGATCCCTTATGTCAAACCCGGATTCACACTTGCAAAATGCGTGGGGGAGGCCGCCCGGAAAAACATTGAAGCCAAAGGTGCAATTTTAGAAAAACACGGGCTCATTACCTGGGGGCCGGATGCCAAAACAAGTTATTATCTTACCCTTGAAAGGGTCACGCGTGCCGAGCGTTTTATTGCCCGGGAGAAAAAAAAGAAAAAAGAGACGGCTTCTTCCTATGCCAAAAGGTTTGTCCCAAGTTCAAGTCAAAAACGCGATTGGCTTTTTGAAAATCTCCCCCGGATTCGCCAAGTCCTAAGCCGGAATAAAAAGGTGGTTCTCAGTTTCCACGATTCCAAAACGGTCATGGATTTTGTGAACTCCAAAGATGTTTTCGCGGTCTCCCAGCAGGGCCCCGCAACGCCGGATCATATGCTGCGCACAAGACGAGTCCCCCTGGTCATCCTAACAAACCTTACCGGTTCCAGGTTGCCGCCGGCAACCTGGAACCGGCAGCGGGGTCAAGTGGAAGGGTACGCGGCGGCGCATCGGCGTTACTACGAGAAATACAAGCACTTGCTTCCCGAGGGTCCCCTCAAAAAGATGCTCGATCCTTATCCCAAAGTCATTCTGATCCCTGGGATCGGTTTGATTACAAGCGGCAAGGATTTGAAGGAAGCAACTATGGTTTCGGAAATTTACGAACATTCAATTTCCGTGATGACCAGCGCTAGCGCGATTGACCGCTACCAATCCCTATCGGAGCGGCTTGCCTTTGAAATGGATTATTGGCCGATGGAACTTTACAAACTTTCCCTGGCGCCTCCCGAGGCTGAGCTTGCCCGTCAAATCGGGCTTGTCACAGGCGCTGCGCGCGGCATCGGTCGTGCGATTGCGGCAAAGCTCGCAGACCTCGGGGCCCATGTCTTTCTTGCCGACAGGGATGAAGCCAAGGTGCGGGAGGCCGCCTTAACAATTCAGAAAAATACATGCGCCTTAAAAATGGATGTCACCGATCCTAAAAGTGTGGAGGCCGGATTTCGCAAAATTGTGCTTCAATCGGGAGGGCTGGATTTTGTGGTCTCAAACGCCGGCATCGCGCATGTCGCCTCGCTCGACCAACTTGAGCTCAAAGACTGGGAAAAGAGTTTTTCTGTGAATGCCACGGGCCATTTCCTTGTGGCACGTGAAGCCCTTAAAATTATGAAGCGGCAGAATCTGGGAGGCACCATGGTTTTTGTTGTCACCAAAAATGTCCCGGCACCCGGCAAGGATTTCGGCGCCTACAGCGCCTCTAAGGCGGCTCAGGCCCAGCTCGCGCGTGTGCTTGCAATCGAAGCGGGGGAATTCGCTGTCCGGGTCAACATGATTAATCCCGACGGTGTCTTCGCAGATTCCGGCCTTTGGGAAAAAATCATCCCAAGCCGCGCGAAAAGTTATGGAATCCCGGCCAAAAAACTTCCCGAATTTTACAAGAACCGTAATCTCATGAAAACGGCAGTACTTCCCGAAGATGTGGCCGAGGCCGCAGCCTTTTTGATTTCTAAGCGCTCTTCCAAAACCACAGGCTGTATCCTCCCCGTAGACGGCGGCGTCAAAGAGGCCTTCCTGCGATGAAGCCAAAAATTCTTGCCTTTGCGGGAAGCACGCGCAAAGCGTCCTACAATAAAAAACTCGTCAAGATTGCCATGGCAGGAGCCCAAGAAGGCGGCGCCGAGGTCACCTTTCTTGATTTGCGGGACTACCCGCTTCCTCTTTTTGATCAAGATGATGAAGAAGAAAACGATTTTCCGGAAAACGCCTTGAAACTCAAAAGGAAATTGATGGACCATGACGGGTTTTTGATCTCCTCGCCGGAATACAACAGTTCGATTTCCGGCGTTCTCAAAAACGCGATTGACTGGGCCTCGCGCCGCCAGGAAGGGGAGCCGGCTCTGGTTTGTTTTAAAGGAAAGGCCGCGGTGCTCATGAGCGCGTCTCCGGGAGCGCTCGGCGGACTGCGTGGGCTTGTGAGTGTGCGTTCCATGCTTGGAAATATCGGCGTGTATCTTTTGCCCGACCAAGTGGCGCTTTCGGATGCCGCGAATGCCTTCCAGGAAGATGGTTCCTTAAAAGACGCCAAGCGTCAGGAATCCATTCTCAATCTGGGCCGCCTCCTCGCCTCGTTTATTCGAAAGCTTAAGTCCTAATTCTATTCCCGCCTCCCTCCCCCACACCGGGTGTGGGGGAGGGAGCGCAAGCGCATTCTTTGCAAAGCCAATGGCATTTGATAGAATGCACTTTATGCCTGAGCCCGGAAAACCTTCCCCAAACGAATCCCTCAAGGAAAAAAGCCGTTATTTGCGCGGCACGCTTAAGGAATCCCTCGCCCAAGATACGACGCATTTCACGAATGACGAAAATCAGCTTTTGAAATTCCACGGCTCCTACCAGCAAGACGACCGCGACAAACGCCAGGAACGGTTGAAGGAAAAAAAGGAGCCCGACTATTTCATGATGGTGCGCTCCAAAATTCCCGGCGGCCACATGTCCGCTGAACAATATTTGGCCCACGACGAACTGTCCTGCCGCTGGGGCAATCAAACCCTAAGGATTACTTCCCGCCAAGGCATTCAATTTCACGGCGTTCTGAAAAAGAATCTCAAATCCGTGATTCGCGGGATTCATGAGAAAATGGGGACGACCTCAGGTGCTTGTGGTGATATTGTGCGTAATGTCATGGCCTGCCCGGCACCGTTTCGCGGGCGGCGACAAATCGAAATTCTCCAATATGCCAAAAAGGTTTCCGACCAATTTCTTTCCAAAAGCGGAGCCTATTATGAAATATGGATTAATGGGGAATCGGTCAATACCCAACAGAGCTCTTCCCTCCCTCCAAAGGAGGACCCGGTGGAGCCCCTTTACGGTAAGACGTATTTACCCCGGAAATTCAAAATTGGTTTTGCCTTTCCGGAAGACAATTGCATTGACGTTTATACCCACGACCTTGGAATCGTCCCGGAGCTTGAAAAAAGCGGGGCCCCGGACGAGGCGGCCTTACGCGGATTTAATATTCTCGTCGGCGGTGGATTCGGCATGACGCACGGTGTGCCCACCACTTATCCGCGGCTCGCGAGTCCCTTTTGCTTTGTGAAGCCCGATGAAATTTTGGATATCACCAAAGCGATTGTGCGGGTTCAGCGGGATTTCGGAAACCGCGTTGACCGCAAGCGCGCGCGTATGAAATATTTAATTGATGAAAAAGGGCTGGACTGGTTTCGCGAGGAGGTGGAAAAACGGTTTGGCAAAAAAACGGAGCTCTCCCACGATATTCGGTGGAATGGAATTGAGACGCATTTGGGCTGGAATGAAGAAGGAAACGGCCGCTGGTTTTTCGGGATTTCCGTCGAAAACGGAAGGATTATCGACCAAGGAAATTTCCGTTTGAAATCTGCGCTTAAAGCCGCAGTCGAGAAATTTCGTCCGGAAATTCATTTGACCGCGCAGCAGGACATCCTGCTTTCAGGGTTCCAAGAAGCGCAGCAAAGGGAGCTTGAAGATCTGCTCGTTTCTTTTGGAGTGAAACTTCCCCCTCAAATTTCCAACGTGCAGAAAGATTCCATGGCCTGTCCGGCCCTTCCCACCTGCGGTCTTGCAATCACGGATTCGGAACGGTCGTTCCCCTCGGTGATTGATGAATTTGAGGCTGTCCTCTCGCGGCTTGGGTTGTCGGATCAAAAAATTGTGGTGCGTATGACCGGCTGCCCCAATGGTTGCGCGCGCCCTTATAATTCGGAAATCGGTTATGTTGGGCGTACCGTAGGGACTTATGCGGTTTATTTAGGCGGCAATCTCCTTGGGACAAGACTCAATAAGCTTTTTTGTGACAAAGTTCCCGTCAAGGATTTGGTCCATTGCGTGCTTCCCGTTTTGGAAATCTATAAAGCCGAAAAGAGGCCGAAGGAAGCCTTCGGCGATTTTTGCGAGCGTTTTGGCATTGAGAATTTAAAGAAAGCCATTAAGGGCCCTCATGATAAGTCTATATCTTAGAACAACTTCTGCTTTTCCCCCTTTCCCTTTAAGGGTGTCTGCGATTTAAAATCGATTAGCCCTTAAGCCTTCAAAAACGCATAAAATGATCAAAATAAAGGACCTCTCCCATTGATTTTTACAAAGGGCTCGGGTACATTTTAATTAGCCTTAACTTGAAAAAAAGAAAGGATATTTATGAAGCGGCAGTGGGGAAAGCTCGTGGGTTTAATGATGGTTACGTTAACCCTTGAGGCCGCCCTAAGCGCTTCTGTTTTTGCCGTCCTTTACGAAGGTTTTACGCCTACCAAGGACTCCCAGGCCTACACCGAATTCATCAAAAGGCCTGTATCCGAACATTCCAAACTCCTTTATTTAATTGACCGCTTTGGAGATGCCGACGTTCAAATTGTCTATGACGGGCATTATTTCAGCGCCCCTTTTGCGGCGCGCGTGGCCCGCTGGTTTATTTCCCGCAATTATAAAAAAGAACCCGCTCAAAAATGGATTATGCGCTGGTGCAACACAACGATTGCCCGGGGGAATTTGATCTGGGTTAAATTGCCCAATGAAAAATTCCGCCTTGCCCGGGAAGTTTTGGTCGAGGAGCTAAAGTCCCTCGATATTCAAATCAAGCAAAGCCAAGAAGCCTTTTTGAAAAAAAAAGAGACCGTTCTTGAAACCGATACTCCCATGACCTCCACAGTTCCTTCCTCTGCGATTCCGCGCCTCGTGGCCGGCGCCCCGACCCCCAAATCATAATTCAAAAAAGTACCAGGTTCCTTTTTCCACACACCCGGTGTGTAAAAGCTTTTTCACACCGGGTGTGGGGGTGGGTGGGAGGCAGCGGTGACGGGGGTTTAGATTAAGCAATAAGAATTGTGTCCTTTTTTAAATCATGGGATTGATTTTGGTTTAAATTGGGGACGAGTTTCGGGTTTTGATGACAAAGAAACGTAAATAGAGCTGTGTATAAATTACCCCTTCCTTGGAAATAGCCCAATCGTAATGTCCAGCGCCGGACTTCTCGAATAAAGCGTTCGGAAGGGTTATTGGTGCGAATCCAAGACCAATGATCTTGAGGGAAATCGAAATAGGCTAGCGTGCGGTCAAAGCCGGCTTGCAAGGACCGGACGGCTTTGGATTCTTTTTTTCTCCAGCGTTTTTTAAAGTTCTGAAGCCTTTGAATCGCTGCCCTTTTGGTCTTGGCCTTAGCATAAATATCCCGGGCTTGACGAAGAAAAGATTTTCGGTTTTTAGTATTTTTCAAATGCCTGCCTGTCGCTTTAACCTTGTGGAAAACACAGCCTTGTTGAGGAGTGTGAGGAAAAACCATCGCCGCAGCATTTTCGATAGCTTTGGAATCGTCGGAGATAATAAGCCGAGGCGGTTTGAGGCCGCGGCCTTTGAGATCTCGTAGTAGGCGTTCGCTGCCTTCTTGGGATTCGGTTTTAAGAATGACAAAACCCAAAACTTCGATGTTACGTTTCTCATCCATTCCCAAAGCCCAAAGGACGCACCATTGTTGGAGATGGGCCTCTTTAACATCGACGACCATACCGTCGATGAAAAGATAAGGCCAGGCTGTTGTGATCGGACGATTGAGCCAAGCTTGGAGGTTGTCTTCAAACCGGTGGGTCAGGCGCTGGAGAAAGCTACGGGAAAACGAGCTGTGGTTGAAGCCTTGAATGATCTTTTGGGCGCAGGAGCCTGAGCGGCCTAAAAGGTAAGCTTGGAGCATGGATTCAAGGACTGAATCTTCGACTTGTTGCCACCGGTCGAAAAGGGAGAAGCGAATATCCAGTTGACGGGCCCTGGGTATTTCAATGTCTTGGATTCGTCCCAAGGGCGTTTCCAGATTTCGAGTGTAGGAGCCATTGCGTTTACTCTTACGAGAATGATTCCGCTCATAAGGTTGTGCTCCGATGATACTATTAAACTCAGTTTGGATTAAATCTTCCATGATTTGTTTAACTTGTCCTCGTAGTTGTTGTTGGATCTCTTCCCAGAAACGAGCTCTAAATTCCCGTTTACTCTCTTGCCAGCGTTTTGTAAGATGCTCCTCGAAGTGAAGTTGATTCATGGGTACGGTGTTCCTTTCTGCCGCTCGAACGGCGTTGGAACTCGTACCCATTTTTATTCTCAAAATCAACCATTGTTTCGCCTTACTCCCAGCAGCTTCCATAACAAAGGACACAATTCTGTATACACTACG
>JACPXK010000100.1 GCA_016196565.1 Candidatus Omnitrophota bacterium
TCTCTTGCGTCGTATGGCGCTTCATATCCTGAAAAAAGATAAAACCCAAAACAAAAGCATCAACCGCAAACGCTGGCTAGCGGCTATGAATCCCAATTATCTTCAGACCCTCCTGGGAGGAATTTAGATGCGTAGGCCCTGAGATGAAGGAGTCCCCAATTGACAGCGATTTTGAGCGTGCTATAATTCCCGGACTTTAACCTCCCGCATTTAACTCGAGGCTATCTCTAAAAAAGGACGAAAAATGAAATTCTTGCGCACAAGTGTTTTGTCCGGTTTTTTGAGCGTTTTCTTAAGTTTTTCAGGGTGCGCTCCCTCCCAGTCCTCTGGGACTTCCGTAAAGGTAGCCTTCTGGGGGGGTGCCGAAGAAATTCAAATCATCACGAATTCCATTCAGGACTGGCAAGCGGCCCATCCCGACATTAAAATTATTTTTGAACATACGCCCTACACCGGTTATGACAGTAAAATTTTAACGCGCATTGCCGGCGGCGCGGCGCCGGATATTATCGCGACCGAGGTTGATTATTTCGTTACGTTTGCCACCAAGCAGGTGCTGGAGGACTTAACCCCTTATATCGAAGGCGACACGGAGTTTTCAAAACAGGATTTTTTCCCGACCATCCTTGACCGCTTCAGCGTGAATGGGAAATTGATGGCAGTTCCGCGCGACGTCGCGCCTTTTGCCTGCGTTTTCTACAACAAAAAACTTTTTGATGAAGTGGGCCTTGAATATCCCAACGACAATTGGACTTGGGATGATTTACTGCGTATGGCGCGTGCGCTGACAAAAAAAGATGCCGAGGGCCGCATTATTCAATACGGATTTTATGGCTGGGCGTGGCAGAATTTTGTCTATGGCAATGGCGGCGCCCTGGTTGACAATATCCAGAACCCCACCCAAACCTTGCTTGATGATCCCCGCTCCCTACAAGGTTTCCAGTTCTATTCCGATCTTAGCAATCTCTATCAAGTAATGCCGACGCCGGTTGCACTTTCCAATATGGGCATGGGAGTTGATTTGATGTTTTCAAGCGGGCGGCTTGCCATGTTTTTATCCGGCATTTGGGAAACGCCCGGGCTTCGCAATTATAATTTTGAATGGGATGTCGCAATGTTCCCGAAAAATCCGCAAGGGATCCGCGCGTTTGGCTCGGGGGGAACCGGTTATGCCCTATTGAAATCTTCCAAAATCAAAAAGGAGGCCTGGGAAGTGATCAAGGCCCTCACGGGTCCCAAAGGTCAGGAGCAGCTTGCGGCTAAAGGACTGGCGCAGCCTTCGCGTATTGCGGTAGCGGAGGGAGCTTCTTGGGCGAAAGACCCCAATCCTCCGGCCAACAAAAAAATGCTCAATGAAGCGGTAAAATTTATCGTCTTCAGCCCGTTTCATCCCGGATGGCGCGAAATTGAAGCGAAATATTTATCCCCGAAGCTGGATCTTGTTTTCAGCGGGAAAAAGACGGCGGAAGAGGTTTTGACTGATGTTGCAAAGCAAATCAATCCGATTTTGCAAGCCAAAGAACAATAATTCAATCCCAAAAGGAGTCCTTGATAACATCCTCAAATGAAAACAGCGACCATGAAAAGCAAATCCAAACGAGCAATTTCTAAAACTCAAATTCAGGAATCCAAAGCGCGAAAATTTGAATCCAAATACGGATATTTTACGGCCGATGGAAGGGAATATGTCATCACGCGACCGGATACCCCGCGGCCGTGGGTAAACGTTATTAGTAACGGCGACTACGGGCTGGTTGAAAGTCAAGTCGGATCCGGATTCTCATGGCGCGATAATTCCAATCTCTCGCGAATCACGCGCTGGGATCAGGATCTGATTCTGGATAGCTGGGGTAAATACCTGTATTTAAGGGACAATGAAACCGGAAAGGTTTGGTCCGGAACGTTTAAACCCTGCCGTCCGGATTTTGATTTTTTTGAGGTTCGCCATGGCCAGGGTTACTCGGTTTTTACAAGCCGTCTTTATGACATTACCTTTGAAAAAACCATTTTTGTGGATATCGAAGATCCCGTTGAAGTCTGGAAAGTGGTGTTGAAAAACGAAAGTTCGAAGCCGCGCAAAATCAGCCTTTTTTCGGCCTTTGACTGGTGCCTTGGCAATGCGGGGGATGCCCATCGGGAATTTCAAAAAACTTTTATTGAAACAGAGATCGATCGCAAAAACGGGGCCCTTTTTGCTTTGAAGCGCGCCCCGCTTGTGCCCGGCTTTATCTCCACGGGAATGACGGAAAATCCTCTGGAAGGATTTCATGCTTCGAGCGTTAAGCCCTCGGCTTATGACGGCGACAAAGAAGGTTTTTACGGCCGCCGTTATGCCGACATCACCTGCCCTCAGGCCGTGCTTGAAGGAAAACTCAGTAACTCAGACGGGAAATGGGGAGATTCCATGGCCGCCCTCCAAGTGGATCTTGAAATCGGCGCGAAGGAGTCTAAGACCGTTATTTTCACACTCGGATCTACCCGCTCCCGCGAGCAGGCCGAGCGGATCATTAAAAAATACTCGAATCCCAAAACCGCAGATACCGAGCTCGCCAAAGTTAAAACCCTTTGGGATTCGTTCGTAGACGCCTCGTTTATTGAGACCCCGGACGAGTCCATGAATTTCATGACCAATATCTGGATGAAATATCAAGCCATCTCAGCCCGCCTTTGGGCCCGCTGCGCCTATTATCAATCCAGCGGCGGATTTGGCTATCGCGATCAATTGCAGGATTCGCAGATTTTTCACACCCTCAAGCCGGGGCTTGCCAAAAAGCAAATTCTACTCCATTCCGAACAGCAATTTCCAGATGGCACTGTCTATCACTGGTGGCATCACGGGACCAAAATGGGCGCCATCACGCATTGCTCGGATGATTTGCTGTGGCTTGATTTTCTCACACTGAACTATTTGGATGAGACCGCGGATTTCGGAATCCTGGATACACAAACAAAATTTTTGCCGGATCCTAAAACCAAAGAAGTGACCGAGGGAACCCTTTACGATCACTGTATGCGTGCGATCGATAAGGTGTTCACCCGTTTTTCGGAGCGCGGTCTTCCTTTAATCGGTGAATGCGATTGGAATGACGGCCTAAGCCATGTGGGTATTCGCTGGAAAGGGGAGTCGATTTGGTTGGGGCATTTTCTTTACGGAATTTTGACGCGCTTTGCTCCAATCATTGAAAAGCGCGGCGATAAAAAACGCGCTGCGACTTATCTCAAGAAAGCCGAAGCGCTCAAAAAGGCCTTAAACGAACACGGTTGGGACGGTGAATGGTATTTGGGGGCCACCCGCGATGACGGCCGTCCGCTCGGAAGCAAAACACAGAAAGAGGGAAAAATATTTCTCAATTGCCAAACTTGGTCCGTGATTACGGGTGTGGCCCCGACTGAGCGTGCCAAGCAGGTGATGGAACAATGTAAAAAAATCCTTTACCGGGAATACGGACCGCTGCTTTTGACGCCTGCTTATCATGAAACGGATCCGACTATCGGCTATATTACCCGTTATGCCCCTTCGGTCCGTGAAAACGGCGGGCTTTACACCCATGCCGGAACTTGGGCTGTTCAGGCGGAGGCCATGATGCGTAACGGAGATCGGGCCTATGAGGTTTATAAAAGTTTCAATCCGGCTTTGCGAGGCCTTGATCCGGAAAATTATTATGTCGAGCCTTACGTGACACCCGGAAACGTAGACGGACCGGATTCCCCGCATTTTGGACGCGGCGGCTGGACTTGGTACACGGGCTCTGCGGCCTGGTATGCCGTGGTTATTTGGAATTGGCTGCTTGGAATTCGTCCGGTGCATAAAGGTCTTTTAATCGATCCCGTCATCCCTAAAAAATGGTCAGGTTTTAAGGTGAAGCGTCTTTTCCGCGGTGCGAATTATTTTATCGAAGTTAAAAATCCCAACCAAACGGGGCAGGGAGTTCGCAGTGTCACGGTGGATGGCAAAAAACAAACCTCCAATTTTATCCCTGCTTTTAAAGACGGAAAAGACCACAAAATTGAGGTTACCCTCGGATAAACATAACGGTACCAGGTTCCTTTTTCTAAAAAGGAACCTGGTACCTTTTGGAAGTATAGCGGTATGTGTGGGAATGCTCTTTTCCTGCGCATCGGCCACCTCCGAGCCTAAACCTTCTGTGATTTCCACTCCCCTGAATACCTCTTCCCATGGGTTGTCTTCAATCGATATTCTTCAGGAGCGCTCCCAATTTGAAATCCTGGATGATTTTAATCACGGCCAAATAAAAGATTCCAGCGAGATTTTCTGGAAAAGCATCTCCCCCTCAAAAATTTCATTGCAAATCGATAAAGACTCTCGCCGGCAGGAAGCCGGACATTCTTTGAAATCCCGTTATCAACTTGCCAAAGCGGAGAAGGCTCTTTTAAAGTACCAATTTAACCGTCTGGATATAAGTTTAGCCCGCTCCCTTATTTTTATTTTGCGCCATCAACCTGAAAAGGAAAATAATGCTCTTCGAGTGACTCTGGGACTTGAAGATCAGCAGGGGGGCAAAGCAACCAGCGATATCAGCCTGCTTCTTCCGAGCCGTGGCCAAGAATGGAAAAAAATCAACATTCCCATTTCCGAGTTTCAAGGGGTGAATTTAGATCGGCTTCAAAGCCTTTCCTTTGAATTTGAAAATCGGGGGTCTTTCCCCCAAGCGGGCGATTTTTGGCTGGATGAAATTGCCTTTTATGGAACTGAAAATCTGGGATTTGAAAGTATGCGGGATAATTTTTTGGGGTTTCCTCAAAATGTTTATGCCCCTGAGCGGAAGGCTGAACTTTGGGCCAAGCTTGAGGATAAGGAGCTTTTGAGGGAAATCGCCAAAGACACCTGGCGCTATTTTGAAAACTCGGTTGAGCGCAATACTTTTCTTATTTCGGATCACGTGCTTACGGGAAAATCTCCTCTGATTGCCTCTTATACCTCTGCGACCAATATCGCAATGGATATGCTTGCGACAGTCTCTGCGCGGGATTTGGGATTTATCGATCATTCCCAAGCCGTGCAGAGGCTTCAAAAGATATTTAAGACGCTTTCCAAAATGCGCCGTTACAAATACTTTTTCTACAATTTCTACGACGTCACGAGCGTGGAACCGACACGCGAGTTTATTTCTTCGGTGGATAGCGGCTGGCTGGCCATCGCGATGGTGATTGCAAGACAAGCCTTTCCCGAGGAGCTGGGCGCCGAGGCCTCAAAATTTTTGGACGAATTTGATTTCGAAGAATTTTATGACCACGGCACCAATCAGCTTTCGCTGGGAACGGATACCCAAACCGGCCGGCTTAACGAAAATCATTACGGTTTGCTCGCGACCGAGGCCCGAGCCACAAGCCTTTTAGCGATTGGGAAAGGGGATATTGCGAGGGAACATTGGTGGTATCTTTTCCGCACACCCCCCGTAAGCTGGACCTGGCAAAATCAAAAACCCAGGGGACGGGAAGTGGAGCAAGAAGGGACTCGTTATTTTCAAGGTTATTACATTCAAGGAAACAAAAAATTTATTCCAAGCTGGGGAGGTTCCCTCTTTGAGTTTTTAATGCCGACACTTGTTTTGAAAGAAAGGGAAATGGCTCCTCGGGGCCTAGGACTTAATAATAAAATCGCAACCGAACTTCACCGGGATTATGCCCTAAAAGTGAGGCAATATCCGGTATGGGGGATATCCCCGTCCGGAGTTGTCAACGGCAAGGGATGGCGTTACAGAGAATTCGGGGTTAAATCTCTGGCGGCAAAAGGATATTCGGATGCGGGAGTCATTACTCCTCATGTTAGTTTTCTTGCCTTAGACAGTCTCCCTCAGGAGGCTATTGCAAATATTCGTAAACTTCTCGATTATGAGATTTACGGTGAATACGGTTTTTACGATACCCTCGATTTAAAGGCAGGGAAGGTGAATACCCTCTATTTGGCCCTGGATCAGGGCATGATACTTGCCGCCATTTGCAACTATCTTAAAGAGGGATCCCTTAAAGAGCGGTTTCATCGGGATTCCGCAGTAAAAAGGGCTGAGGATTTATTGATGAAAGAAAGTTTTTTCAGCTCATAACTTATGATTTGACAATAAGTTATTTAGGGGTACAATAAATTCCGCCGTTTTTAAACCCCGCAGAAAGGAATGATTTCAATGACGGTTCGTGACAAAGAAAACGGTTCAACAATGATTAAACAAATTCTTTTAAAAGACCGTATTTTGACGGATAAAGAACGAAAAAACCTCGCCATTCTCGAAGTAATACGAAAAAGCGGCCCCATCTCCCGAACGGACATCTCAAAAATCACAGAACTTAATATTGTAACCGTCTCCAATTACGTCAACCATTACATCCGCAAAGGTTTGGTGGTGGAGGGGGAGCTTGACGAATCTACGGGCGGCCGCAAGCCGGTTCTCGTAGAACTGAACTCAAAAGCGGGCTATATCGTCGGCGTAGGGTTAAATATGCTTTCCATGGTGGGCGTGCTCGTAGATCTTGAGATTAACGTTGTTACCGAATTTAAGCGGGAGAGACTTCCGGAAAATTCCGAGCGCGTCATTGAAAGCATGGTAGATATGGCAGAGGAAATCGTCCAAAAATCTGAAATTGACAACACTAAAATTGTCGGCGTTGGCGTGGGTGTGCCGGGCATCATTGATGAGCGGGGCCGAACGATTCGATGGCCGCAAAGTTTAGGCGAAAAGGACCTTTCCGTATGCCTTTCCATTAAAGATACTTTTGAGAAACGGCTTAATATTCCGACCTTTGTGGAAAATGACGCCAATGCCGCGGTGTTGGGCGAGAAATGGCTGGGCCTTGATCGCGATGTTCGGCACATGCTTTATATGTTTTCAGGAGTGGGCTGCGGAATTTTGATCAACGGCGAAATTTATCGGGGCGCAACCGGTGCGGCGGGGGAACTCGGCATTAACAGTTACAAATCGACTCGGGAATATGCCCAGGAAATCGCCGCCCAGCTGGGACGCTGGGAAATGGATATTGGCATGGTCCGAATGGTTAAAGAAAGGCTTCAAAAGGGAGAATCCTCTCTCATTAAAGATTACACCCAGGGCGATATTGAAAAAGTTGGGTTTAAAGAAATTGTCCGTGCGCTCAAGGAAAAGGATTCTCTTGCGCTGAAGGTGATTGAATTTGCGGGAGCGGAGTTGGGCAAAAAAGTAGCCTTTATGGTCAACTTGCTGAATCCTGAAATTGTGGTCATTGGGGGCGGGATTGAGGATTGCGGCGCCCCCCTTCTTGACGCCATTAAGACGTCCATTAAGGAATGGTCCGTGGAGGAAGCCTCGTCCCAGGTAAAAATTATTCCTTCTGCCTTCGGTGAAAATGCGGTGGCGCTTGGCGTCGTCGGAATAGTTGCGCGGGAAGTTTTCGCACAAGCCTGAGCGGGACCCCCCGCAGTCCTTTCTAAAATATTAATCATTCCGCGCCTATGCTCTCTTCAGATTTTTTCCCCCATTTTGATGAATTAAGAAAAAGGATATTGATCTGGCTGGTATTTTTTTTAAGCTTTTCCTTCATTTCCTTTTTTTTTGCAGACGAAATTCTGGAAGGAATGATCTGGCCTCTACGCCGTATTGGAGCCGGTCGCCAGCTCTATTTTTACGCCCCGCATGAAGCCTTTTTGATTCATCTGAAAACCGCGTTTTTTTCCGGTTTTCTCATTTCCTGCCCGGTTTTTTTTATTCAAATCTGGAGATTTATTATTCCCGCGCTTTACCCTCATGAAAAAAAGATTTTAGCCATTTTAATTCCTTCTTCCATTATTCTCTTTTTGACAGGGGTCCTCTTTTCATTTTTTTTGGTCCTTCCCTTCAGTCTCGGATTCTTTTTGAATTTCCGTTCCGAGCATCTTGCGCCGCTGCTTCAAGCGGGCCCGTACTTTTCTCTGATTATGAACCTTGTGATATTATTCGGAATCCTTTTCAATTTTCCCCTTTTTATGGTGGGACTTGTGATGACCGGAATCACCTCCGTGAATTCCCTGAAAGGGATGCGCCGTTCCATGATCGTCACATTTTTTATCCTCGCAGCCCTTTTGACCCCCTCTACGGATCCAGTGAGCCAAGTCCTGCTGGCCCTCCCGCTTTGGATGCTTT
Organism: Candidatus Omnitrophota bacterium; assembly: GCA_016196565.1. Next base: position 8,109 of record JACPXK010000100.1, read on the forward strand.
ATGAGCTTTCGCTTTTAGCCGCCAAGGCCCTCCCCCAAAAAACCGTTGATTCAAATTAAAGGAGAACCCATTTATGAACACAACAGTATTAGCACCCTCTAAAGTCAAAGACATTTCCAACTACCCCGTTCTGCTCGGGCGTGTCCGCGAAACCCTGATTGAAGGCCAGAAGAAAATCGAGGAGCAAAAGGTCCTCACCTACTTGCAGGCGGGAAAGCATATTCACGAACATTTATTCTTTTATAAAGACCGCGCTGATTATGGAAAAGACGTGATTGAGAAACTCTCAATGGATCTTGATGTTTCTGACACCCTGCTTTATCAATGCCTTCAGGGTTATCGGGCATTTAAGAATTTGTACGCGCGTACAAATTCTCACCCGTTGCCTCCCACCTGGGCTCATTTACGGGCTGCCATGCGAGTGCCTGATGAAAAGAAACGTTTTAACTTAATGCGTCAGGCCGTCGAAGGGGAATGGACTTCGCGAGAACTTGAAATCGAAGTCCGGAATTATCATTGGAAAGAACGTGTCTCCCAGTCTGACGGTCAAAAACCCGTAGCCTTGCCACCCGTTATCCTCGGCCCTTTTCACACTTACAAAATTATTCGTCCGGAAACGATTCATGACGATCAAAGGACATTACTGCTTGATTTGGGGTTTTCGATGAAAAAGGAAATGAATAATTTCCCGGGTGTGCGTTACCCTTCCGAGATCATTGTGACATCAACCCATGATTCCAAAGGCGGCTACTCCGTCATCAAAGCGGAAGATGCCACGGAAGACAGTCTATATACTTACAAGGCTTATGTGATGAGTGTGATTGACGGCGATACTTTAAAACTCGATTTTCGACTTGGTTTTGGCGACCGCAAAGGAGAAACGATTCGATTGAATCACATAGACTGCCCCGAAATCGACACCCCCGAAGGTGTTGCCGCTAAAAAATTCGTTGAATTCCAGCTCTCTGGCTGTGAATTCGTTACGGTGAAATCCGTTCGCACCCGTAAAGAAAAGTGGGGCCGCTACCTGGGTGACGTCTTTTTTCAAAAAAAAGGAATGAATTCCCCGGTTTATTTGAATCAATTATTGTTAGACAAAGGTCATGCGGTCAAAGTACGGAGCTAACCTTTTCTATCAGAACAAGTTATATAATTATTACTTTTATATTATATATATAATATTGAAATATTACTTATAAATGATATAATTTTAATAAAGGAAACGTCCATGCAATCCCTGGGAGATCAGGTCAAACAAATAAGAGAAGCGCTCGGAATGACCCAGCAGCAATTGGCGGCTAGGTCAGGGCTTGCGCAAAATGTGATTGCGGATATTGAAAACGGCAAACGCAGGAATTTGACGCTGCCCACCATTCACAAGTTAGCTGAGGGTTTGAACTGTCAATTTGTGCCACAATTGTCACTTCAGAAAAATATTCTGGAGCTGCGGGAGGAACAGGGTACCCGGATCGCACAAAAGATTATTTCTATGACTTCAGGTTCGAGCGCCATTGAAATCCAGTTGCCGAGCCGGGAGTCTGTCGAAAAACAAATTACGGAACTTAAAGGCGAGCTGCTCCAAAAAGGGAATACCGCTTTATGGCAAAAGATCTGAAATCTTCTTACGAGTACGGACAAACTCCGCTCGAGGATATTTCAGGCCTGCTCGCCCCAGTCAAAACTAGAGAAGCGTTGAATGATCTTGAAGCTCAAAATAACGCCAGGGCGTACGCGAAATATTTTTTATTCGACAAATCCGCGAAGAAATCAAGTCTCCTTGCTTCCCAAATGCTTTGTGACATTCACAAGGACATGTTCGGCGAAGTTTGGTCCTGGGCCGGAGAATTCCGGAAGGGTGGAGCGAAAAATATCGGGGTTCCGGCGCTGAATATCAGATCTGAAATTCACCGGCTGATTTCCGAGGCCGGGCAATGGGAAGAAAAAAAGATGCCGCCCGCCGAAATCGCAGTAAGAATTCATCACCGGCTTGTTTTCATTCATCCCTTTGAAAATGGAAACGGCAGATGGGCAAGGCTTGTGACGAATCTTTATCTTCATCGTCACGGTCTCGCCCTGATTGAATGGCCCACGGATTTAAAAATTGTCCGTGAAGATTTCCGGCCGAAATATTTGGCGGCCTTAAAAAAAGCAGACCACGGCGATTGCGGGCCCCTCTTGGAACTTCATCAGGCATACGCGAAATGAACCCGGAACCCCCAGCGAAATGGGATGTGCCCGTCCGGACGCTTCCATGTAACCGCAAAGTGATAATGTCCTAATTCTGCAAAGTAGAAATGTCCTCTAGAATCACAGCCCTGAAAGGGGTGAGTGATGGAAGAAGAGAGGATTCTGATGAGCAGAGAGGACTTGAAGCGGTTCAAAATTCTTGAGCAGGTAGCGAGAAAGAAAGTAAGACAGAGTAAAGCCGGGGAATGGTTGGGACTCTCAGATCGGCAAGTGAGGCGGTTAGTCCGAAGGCTACGAGCTGAAGGAGCCAAGGGTTTGGTGCATCGGTTGAGAGGAAAAGTCTCGAATCGGCAATATGCAGGAAGTTTTAAAGAGAAAGTGTTGGGGAAGTACCGGCAGAGGTATGAAGGATTTGGGCCGACGTTAGCGTGCGAGAAGCTGGAAGAGAAGGAGAAGATTGAAGTCAGCCGTGAGACGCTGAGGAAGTGGCTGATGGCGGAAGGATGGTGGAAGAAACGGCGACGAGTTTGCGAGCATCACGAGTGGCGGGAGCGCAAGGAATGTTTTGGAGAGATGGTGCAGGCAGATGGAAGTCATCATGACTGGCTGGAAGGACGAGGGCCGAAGCTTGTGATGATGGGCTACAGTGATGATGCGACGGGGAATGTATTTGCGAAGTTCTATGACTATGAGGGAGTGATGCCCGCAATGGACAGTTTTTACGGATATGTGAAGCTATACGGATTGCCGCTGAGTTTGTACATGGACCGGCATACGACATACCAAGGCAACCCTGGGAATTTGAAGCTTGATGAAGAGTTGGAAGGCCGGGAGAAATCGGTGACGGAATTTGGCAGAGCGCTTGAAGAGCTTGGGGTGAGATTGATTGCGGCTTATTCGCCGCAGGCGAAAGGAAGAATCGAGCGGTTATTCGGGACCTTTCAAGATCGGTTGATTAAGGAAATGCGGTTGGAGGGGATCAAGACGAAAGAAGAAGCGAATCGATTTTTGGAGAGGTACTTACCGAAATATAACCGGCGGTTTTCGGTAAAAGCGAAGCATGGGGTTAATGTGCATCGTGCGGTTGTCAAATCGATTTGTTTAGAGCAGATTTTATCGATTCAAACCAAACGAGTGGTACGCAACGATCATACGATTCGGCATGGGAATCAGTTTTATCAAATCCTGGCCAAACAACGCTCCAAGGAAGTGGTTGTCCAAGAGCGCATCGATGGCAAGCTCTATATCACGCATAAAGGAAAAGAGCTTGAGTACCTGAAAGTCGAGCCAAGACCTAAACAAGCGGTGGACAAAAAGATCTCCAAGCCGCGAAAGCTTTGGAAACCACCCATGAGTCATCCTTACAAGCAGAGGAGTTTCGAAGCTTGCGCCGCTTTACGGGCTCGCAAAGAGAGGATGACCCTTGCTGCCAGCGCAAGCCCTTAAACCGTAAAACCACAAAACCGGACATTTCTACTTTGCCAAGAATAGGACATTTCTAAATTGCGTTGACA
>JACPXK010000104.1 GCA_016196565.1 Candidatus Omnitrophota bacterium
ATCGATAACACCTTTAAACTTGTCTTCCAAACCTACGGGGATCTGAATCGGAACTGCATTGGCACCCAGCTGGTCGCGCATCTGCTGAACATTGCGTTCAAATTGGGCGCCGGTACGGTCCATCTTATTAATGAAAGCAATACGAGGAACATGATAACGATCAGCCTGACGCCACACGGTTTCGGATTGCGGCTCAACGCCTTCGACAGCGCCGAAAAGCGCGACACAGCCGTCAAGCACGCGCAAGGAACGTTCTACTTCGATCGTAAAATCGACGTGACCGGGAGTATCGATAATATTAATGCGGCAGTCCTTCCAAAAACAGGTCGTGGCCGCAGAGGTAATCGTGATGCCGCGTTCTTGTTCCTGTTCCATCCAGTCCATGACCGCAGTTCCTTCATGCACCTCACCGATTTTATAGGTGCGGCCGGTGTAATAGAGAATGCGCTCCGTCGTCGTGGTCTTGCCGGCGTCAATATGCGCAGCAATCCCGATGTTGCGTATTTTCTCTAAGGGATAATCAATAACTTTTGTTTCTTCAGCCATTTTCATTTACCAACGATAGTGAGCAAAGGCTCGATTTGATTCCGCCATTTTATGAACATCGTCACGCTTTTTCATGGCAGAACCTGTTTTATTGTAACTGTCCAGAATTTCGTCCGCTAATTTGATGCGCATGGGTTTTCCCTTGCGGCCCCGGGCGTAAGTACGAATCCAACGAAGGGCGAGTGTATTTCCCCGGTCCGGACGAACGGTAACAGGCACCTGATAAGTAGCGCCCCCCACACGGCGCGACTTGGTTTCAAGCAAAGGGCGTACATTATCCACAGCATGCTTGAAAACCTCAAGAGAATCTTTTCCCGTTTTCTCTTTCAAAATGTCAAAAGCACCGTAAACAATGGTTTCGGCAATAGATTTCTTGCCCCGCTCCATCACAATATTGACCATTTTAGAAACTAAAAGGTCTCCGAAACGCGGGTCCGGATCAATTTTTCTTTTAGGGGCACGACGACGTCTCATGTTTTTTTACTTTCCTTGTTTGGGCGTTTTCGCGCCGTATTTAGAGCGCGATTTTCTGCGGTCATTGACCCCGGTGGTGTCAAGTTTTCCGCGGACAATATGATAACGAACTCCCGGAAGATCTTTTACGCGGCCGCCGCGCACGAGCACAATGGAGTGTTCTTGAAGGTTGTGGCCCACACCGGGAATATAAGCCGTGACTTCTTCCCCGTTGGTCAAACGAACCCGGGCAATTTTACGAAGCGCGGAATTCGGCTTTTTAGGCGTCTGGGTTCTAACAATCAGACATACCCCTTTACGAAAAGGGGCTCCATGCAAAGCCGGAGATTTTGTTTTTCTCTTAAAATTCCTACGCCCCATGCGAATTAATTGATTGATTGTCGGGGCCATTATTTTTTCTCCTCGGAAACTGCTGTTTGTTTGGCCGCTTCCGGGTCAGGAAGCATGTCCGCAATTTCTTTTACCATTTCAAAATTTTGATGAATGGAAAAGCCGGTTCCGGCCGGGATCAAATGCCCCATAATCACATTCTCTTTAAGTCCCATAAGGTCATCGCGCTTGCCTGCCGAAGCCGCTTCCGTAAGAACACGCGTTGTTTCTTGAAAGCTTGCTGCCGAAATAAAACTTTCCGTGCTCAGCGATGCTTTGGTAATTCCAAGAAGAATAGAAGTCGCCTTCGCCGGCTCTTTGCCTTTTTTCATGTTCTTCTCGTTTTCCTCGGCAAATTTGATTTTGTCCACATGAGCTCCTACGAGGAAATCCGTATCGCCGGGTTCTTCAATGCGAACTTTGCGAAGCATTTGACGCACGATAACTTCCACATGCTTATCGTTTAAGCGCACTCCCTGAAGCCGGTAAACTTCCTGAACTTCGGTGACAAGATATTCCTGAAGGCTTCTTTCTCCGGAAACCCGCAAAATATCTTGAGGGACCACAGGACCATCCACTAACTGTTCGCCGGCAATAACGCGATCGTCTTTATAAACGTTCAAATGTTTGCCGTGGGGAACAAGATATTCTTTGGTCATCCCGGTTGAGCTTTTAATAATAATTTTCCGCTGCCCTTTAACCACTTCTCCGATTTCCACAATGCCGTCGATTTCGGAAATGACTGCCGGATTTTTCGGCTTGCGGGCTTCAAAAAGTTCCGCCACGCGCGGCAGACCGCCGGTGATATCGCGCGTCTTGGCGATTTTACGCGGCGTTTTAGCAATTAAGGTACCGCTTCCCACTTCTTGTCCTTCTTTAACTACGATATGAGCGCCGGTCGGAATGGGATAGAAAGCGAGAATTTCATCATTAGGGCCGGTGATTAAAAGCTGGGGATGCAAATCTTCTTTGTGCTCGATAATCACACGTTCTGTCAGGCCCGTCGTCGCATCCATTTCTTCATTCATGGTGACGCCGGCTTTAATATCCTCAAAACGGACTTTTCCGGACATTTCTGTGAGAATCGGAACCGTATAAGGATCCCATTTCACAAAAATCTCATCCTTCTTCACGCGTTCGCCGACTTTGTAGCCGATGATTGCGCCGGTCGGAATCGTGTAGCGTTCAAGTTCGCGGCCGGTTTGATCATGAATCGTGAGTTGTCCGTTACGGTTGAGCACGATAATTTCACCGGTTTTCGTGAGCACGGTTTTAAGGTTGTGATATTGAAGAGCCCCTTCATTTTTAGCTTTAAAATAAGACTGTTCGACCACACGGGATGCCGTACCCCCGATATGAAACGTACGCATGGTAAGCTGCGTGCCTGGTTCTCCGATGGACTGGGCAGCGATAATTCCGACTGCAGTTCCGAACTCGGCAAGCCGGCCGGTTGCAAGATCGCGGCCGTAGCACTTGGCACAAATTCCGCGCTTTGCTTCGCAGGTCAAAACCGAACGCACGCGGATTTTTTCAATTCCGATTTCATCCAGGCGGTCCGCCACATCTTCATCGATAATCTCGCCGACTTTCGCAATCAAATGGTCGGTCACCACGTCGACAACGTTATCAAGGGCAACTCTTCCAAGAATGCGGTCTTTCAAGGAAACAATGACCTCTTCTCCCTGATAAACCGGTTCGATAAAAATACCGGCAAGCGTTCCGCAATCCGTTTCGTTAATAATCACGTCTTGAGCCACGTCTACAAGGCGGCGCGTCAGATAACCGGAATCGGCAGTTTTAAGCGCCGTATCGGCCAATCCTTTGCGTGCTCCGTGAGTGGAAATAAAATATTCCAACACGGTAAGGCCTTCACGGAAATTAGCCACGATAGGACTTTCGATAATTTCACCGGAAGGTTTGGCCATGAGTCCGCGCATCCCGGCAAGCTGACGGATTTGCTGTTTGGAACCGCGCGAACCGGAATCAGCCATCATAAAAATGGGATTGAAAACGTCAAAGTCATCGAACATACGGTCTGAAACACGGTCTGTGATATGCGTCCAAATATCGATCACCTTGTTGTAACGTTCACCCTCGGTAATCAAACCGTTTTTATATTGATTCTCAATGGCCTGCACATCCCGGCGGGCCTCGGCAAGAAGATTTTGTTTTTCTTCCGGAATTTGAATATCGTCGATGCCGATGGAAATACCGGCAAGGGTGGCTTCTTCGAATCCAAGGGCTTTGAGGCGGTCGAGAAGCTGAATCACTTCATTGTGTCCGAATTGACGGTAGCAGGCAGCGATAATTTTCGAAAGTTTGCTTTTGTCGACGTTTTCATTCACAAACCGGAATCCCTTAGGAAGCACCTGATTGAAAAGAATTCTTCCCATGGCCGTTTCAACAATTTCACCGCTTTCCAAACGTAATTTGCATTTGGCATGCCGGTGAATTTCACCGTCTTGATAAGCGAGCATCGCTTCATCGGGACTTGCGAAAGTGATTCCTTCGCCTTTCACTCCGGGTTTCATTTTGGTCAAATAATAAATCCCGAGAACAATATCCTGCGAAGGGGTAGCGATAGGATTTCCGCTGGCAGGAGAAAAAATATTATTGGCTGAAAGCATTAAAATGCGCGCTTCCATTTGGGCTTCCATGGAAAGCGGAACGTGCACGGCCATTTGGTCGCCGTCAAAGTCAGCGTTGAAAGCGGCGCAAACCAAAGGATGAACCCGTATGGCTTTTCCTTCGATTAACACCGGTTCGAAAGCTTGAATACCGAGACGGTGCAGCGTCGGCGCGCGGTTGAGAAGTACCGGATGTTCATCGATAACCTCTTCCAAAATATCCCAAACTTCGGGTTTCACGCGCTCCACCATTTTTTTGGCGGAACGAATCGTATGAACATGCCCGCGTTCTTTGAGTTTGCGAATAATAAAGGGCTCAAAAAGTTCCAGCGCCATTTTCTTAGGCAAACCGCATTGATGGATTTTGAGTTCGGGTCCGATCACGATAACGGAACGGCCGGAATAATCCACGCGCTTGCCCAAAAGGTTTTGGCGGAAACGGCCCTGTTTTCCTTTTAACATGTCGCTCAAAGATTTGAGCGGACGATTGCCGGCACCGAGCACGGGACGTCCGTGACGGCCATTATCAAAAAGGGCATCCACGGCTTCCTGAAGCATACGTTTTTCATTGCGGATAATGACGTCCGGAGCCTTCAGTTCGAGCAGTTTTTTCAAACGGTTGTTCCGGTTAATCACGCGCCGGTATAGATCATTCAAATCGCTGGTGGCAAAACGGCCGCCGTCAAGCGCCACAAGAGGACGCAGGTCCGGAGGAATCACAGGAACCGATTCCAAAATCATCCATTCCGCATTGTTTCCGGATTTTTTGAAGGCATCGACGATTTTTAAAATTTTAATGGCACGGGCACGGGCTTGTTTTGATTTGGAAGTACGGACCGCGCGCTGATATTTTTGAACCATTTTTTCAAGATCAAGCTCTTTTAAAAGATCCCGGATTCCCTCAGCTCCCATCCCGGACACAAAACTTGTCGCGCCGTACTGTTCCTGGGCTTTGATGAGTTCTTCTTCTGTGAGGAGTTGCTTTTTCTTAAGCGGTGTTTCTTTAGGATCGATGACGATGTATTCTTCGTAATAAAGGACTTTTTCGAGGGCTCGGACACTTAGATCAAGGAGATTGCCGATGCGGGAAGGCATGGTTTTAAAAAACCAAATATGAGAAACGGGAGTCACAAGCTCGATATGCCCCATGCGTTCACGCCGGACTTTGGATTGTGTCACTTCCACGCCGCAACGGTCGCAAACAATTCCTTTATGTTTGATTCGTTTGTATTTGCCGCAGCTGCATTCCCAATCGCGGGTAGGGCCAAAAATTCTTTCGCAGAAAAGCCCGTCTTTTTCCGGTTTGAGCGTGCGGTAATTAATGGTTTCAGGTTTGCGGACTTCGCCTCTTGACCATTTGCGAATGGCCTCAGGCGAAGCAATTTTTATCGAAACCGAATCAAAGGTATTGATGTCGTAGTTCATACTTTTAGTTTCTCCTTAATCCGCTGTTTACGCTCTTCATCATTTTCCTTAGGCTTAGCGGCAAGACGCGCTTCACGGTCTTTGAGAGGCTGATTTTTTTCCGGAGTAATATCCAGGGCCAGCGATTGCAATTCCTTAACGAGAACGTTAAAGGATTCCGGGGTTCCCGCATGAAGCGCCGGTTCCCCTTTAACAATGGCTTCATACACACGGGTTCTTCCGATCACGTCATCGCTTTTAACCGTCAAAAGTTCTTGCAGGGTAAAAGCGGCTCCATAAGCTTCGAGGGCCCATACTTCCATTTCCCCAAAACGCTGGCCGCCGAACTGGGCTTTTCCGCCGAGAGGCTGCTGCGTCACAAGGGAATAAGGGCCGATCGAACGGGCATGGATTTTATCATCCGCAAGATGGGCAAGTTTAAGCATATAGATGTAGCCCACAGTCACTCTTTCATCGAAAGGATCCCCCGTGCGCCCATCATGCAAAATCGTTTTGCCGTCCAGCGGAAGTTTGGCTTCGCTAAGCATTTCCTTGATTTCGCCTTCTGTCGCACCGCTGAAAACCGGCGTCATAATTTTAATGCCAAGCGCTTTAGCGGCCCATCCCAAATGGGTTTCAAGAATTTGACCCACGTTCATACGGGAAGGAACTCCCAGAGGATTAAGAATAATCTCCACCGGAGAACCATCGGGCATATATGGCATATCTTCTTCGGGAAGAATTTTTGCAATAACCCCTTTATTGCCGTGACGGCCCGCCATTTTATCGCCGACCGAAATTTTTCGTTTGGAACAAACATACACCACGACTTTTTTGATGACTCCAGGAGGAAGTTCGTCGCCTTTTTTCACGCGGTCCACTTCGCGCGTACGCTCGGCAATGAGTTCGTCGATTTCATCGCCCCAAACGCGGGCGATCTTTTTGACACCTTCTTCAAGTTCTGTATCGTCATCAAGCCGGAGAGATTCCCAATCGCAGCTTTCAAGCCGTTTAAAATCACCTTTTTGAATCACATGACCGCTTTTAATTAAAACCTCGCCCAAAATATCATCCAAAAGATCATCCGAAAGTTTTTTGCCGGTGATCATTCCGGAAATTTTGTTGAGCCTTTCACGTTTCAGCGTGTCAATGCGTTCTTGATAACGTTCTTTGATTTCATCGATGTCTTTGGTTTCCTGGCGGCGTTCTTCGCGGCTTTTCGCGCGTGATTCTTTGCGGGCGAAAACCTTCACATCCACGATAATGCCTTCCACGCCCGGAGGGACGGTCAAGGAGGCATCGCGGACATCGCCGGCTTTTTCGCCGAAAATGGCACGAAGGAGTTTTTCTTCAGGGGAAAGTTCGGTTTCGGATTTAGGAGTGATTTTTCCGACAAGAATATCTCCCGGCTTCACTTCCGCACCAACCCGGACCACACCTTCTTCATCCAAATCTTTTAAAGCCTCTTCACTGACATTCGGGATATCGGCGGTAATTTCTTCATTGCCAAGTTTTGTGTCCCGGGCTTCAATTTCGAATTCTTCAATATGAAGGGAGGTATAAACGTCTTCCCGGCAGAGTTTTTCATTGATGATGATGGCGTCTTCAAAGTTGTATCCGCGCCACGGCATGAAAGCCACTAAAACATTTTTACCGAGAGCAAGCTCGCCGGCTTGACTGGCTGCGCCGTCGGCAATGATATCGCCGCGTTTTACTTTGTCGCCCGGCTCTACAAGAGGCCGTTGATTGATGCAAGTGCCGGCATTGGACCGTTCGAATTTTTTCAGGCGGTAAACAAAATCATCGATCACAATTTCATTCGAGCTGACGGCTTTGACCGTTCCGCGCGTCTTGGAAACAATCGTGGCTCCTGAATCTCGCGCCACAGGACCTTCCATTCCCGTTCCTACGAGCGGCGAATCCGTGACAAGAAGAGGCACGGCTTGGCGCTGCATGTTGGAACCCATGAGGGCACGGTTGGCGTCGTCATGTTCCAAGAACGGAATTAAAGCGGCGGCCACCGAAACAAGCTGGCGAGGAGAAACGTCCATATAATCGATTTCTTCGGGTTTTCTTTTGGGAAAATCACCGCGGAAACGGCAGGAAACCGTTTCATCCAAAAAGTTTCCTTTTTTATCCAGTCTCGCATTGGCTTGGGCAATTGTGTATTTGTCTTCGATATCGGCCGTAAGGTATTCGATTTTTTCCGTCACACGGCCTTTTTCTACTTTGCGATAAGGGCTTTCCAAAAATCCGATGCCATTGACTCGCGCAAAAGTGCTAAGCGATGCAATCAATCCGATATTCGGGCCTTCCGGTGTTTCAATCGGGCAAATGCGGCCGTAATGGGACGGATGAACGTCGCGGACTTCAAAACCGGCGCGTTCGCGCGAAAGTCCGCCGGGACCAAGGGCCGACAAACGGCGTTTGTGCGTCAGCTCGGCAAGCGGATTGGTTTGATCCATAAATTGTGACAGCTGGCTGCGGCCGAAGAAATCCTTGATGGCAGCGGAAATTAATTTGGGATTGATAAGGTTATGCGGCATGGCGGCATCAAGATCGTAAATCGACATACGCTCAAGGCAAGAACGTTTCATGCGGGCAAGCCCCACACGAAATTGATTTTGCAAAAGTTCACCCACTGAACGAACGCGGCGATTGCCCAAATGGTCAATATCGTCAACCCGCGCTTCTCCGCTGCGAAGCTTGAGGAGCATCGCCACAACTTTCATCACGTCTTCGCGGCGTAAAACGGTATGCTTCATATCGCCTTCGACGCTCAGTTTGCGGTTAAGCATGAAGCGGCCGACTTCGCCTAAATCATATCGCTGCGGGTCGAAGAAAAGTTTATGAATTAAATCTTTGGCATTATTTTCCGTCGGAGGATCGCCGGGGCGTACGCGACGGTAAATGGCGATTTGAGCGTCCTGAGAGCTTCGGTAAGGGTCTCTTTCCAGAGTATTCATAATGGAACGGTCATCGCTTTCCAAATTCACCACGGTTAGGGAATTGACTTTATTGGCTTCAATAATATTGAGGAGTTCCTTGGTCAATTTGGTGCCCGCTACCGCAATCGGCTCTTTGGAAGAAGGGTGAATCACATCATCCGCCAAGAACCGGCCTTCTAATTTTTTTAGAACGGCTTTATCTAGGTCTTTAATTTTTTCGACTTGGAAAAGCTCTTTCAAAATATCGTAGGTGGTGGAATAACCGATCGCGCGAAGAAGAGTCGTCGCAAGAATTTTGCGGCGGCGGTCAATATAAGCATAAAGAACATCATTAATATCCGATTCAAATTCAATCCAGGCACCGCGGTAAGGAATGATACGAACACTGTAAATTCTTTTGCCGCTGGGATGAATTGTCTCTTCAAGAGAAACGCCGGGGGAACGGTGAAGCTGACTCACCACAACACGCTCAGCTCCATTAATCACGAAGGTGCCGGTTTCTGTCATTAAAGGAAGTTCGCCGATATAAACTTCCTGCTCTTTGGCAATGCCTTTACGGACAAGGCGTAACTTTACCTTGAGAGGAGCGGCGTAAGTCATGCCGCGTTTGTGGCATTCAAGAATGGAATATTTGGGCTTCCCGAGCGAATACCCTTCATATTCCAATTTGCAAGTGCCGTCAAAACTGTCAATCGGAAAGCAATCTTGAAAAGCAGATTCCAACCCTTGACGCTTGCGACGGCGCTGGGAATGTCCCGATTGCAGAAAATCCTCATAAGACTTCACCTGAATCTCGACGAGATTCGGGAGTTCCATTGTATCGTGAATCTTGGTAAAGTTTTTTCTCTCTGACAAAGAGATCATAAACCAATTGCCTCCAGGTTTACCGGGCACACAACTCGAGCGTGATAAGTTGTTGTGCGAATGGACTCGCAAAATAGCGCGAGACAAAAATTAC
>JACPXK010000105.1 GCA_016196565.1 Candidatus Omnitrophota bacterium
CGTTGCCGCGGCCGGAGATCTCAAAGTGGGAAAAGTGGATGCCCTCGATGAGCATCTCTCCCATATGATGGGCGATGCCCCGTTTTGTTCCAGCTGCGGGCATGTCACGGTTCGCAGCGGCTCCTGCTACAAATGCCTGAACTGTGGCAATAGCATGGGTTGTTCGTAATTACCTAAGTTTCTTCCGTTTTTAGCCGATTCCTAAAACATGCCGTCGAAACACGAATCGGATATTCTTCATAAACTTGATGAGCTTTTTGTCCGCCAAAAACGGGAAGGATTTTTATACCGTTTTGAGCTGGTCCGTATTCTCATTTATACGGTCATCCTGGGCGTTAACCTCTTCCTTCTTAATTCCGGAATTCTCGAACGCGTCGAAACCCTTTTTCTGGATGTTTTTTTCCGCCAGCGTCCGCCCTTAGCGGCCCATCCGGGCATCGCCGTCATTGAAATCGATGCCGAAAGCCTTCAAGCCATCGGGCCCTGGCCGTGGCCGTGGAAATATCATGCTCAAATGATCGAGCTCCTGAGCGGGTGGCAGGCAAAGTCGGTTGTTTTTGATTTTGTTTTCAAAGATCCGGAAGATCAAGCCGATGAAACCAGTCTCGAAACGGCCATGCGTGATTCGGGCCGCACCTTTTTGGCGGTGGATTATAAGCCCAAGGCCGAGAAAAAAATCTGGGTGCATGCGCTTCCCGTCGTTCTTGAACCCGGCAGCGAAGAAAAGTTATGGATTCATTCGCCAGCGAACCTTGAAAAAAGCGCCAAAGGTTTGGGCCATCATGATCTTGAAATGGATCAAGACGGAAGCCTAAGAAAAATAAAACCTTTTTTAACTTCGCAAAATGAAACCTATCCCTTCCTGACTTTTCTTGCGGCCTATGATTTTTTGGGAAAATCGCTTCATGGTCCCGAAGCCCTTTTGCTTCCGATGGATTCGAAGGGAAATCTTTTTATTTCCTGGTCCGGCCCATGGAGAAAAACTTTTCAGCATTATTCTTATGCGGATTTGATTCGGAGTTCTCAGGCCTTAGGACAAGGACTTAAGCCTGTGATCTTTCCCGATGCCCTCAAGGATAAAATTTGTTTGATCGGGCCTACGGCTGCGGGTATTGCCGAGTTCAAGATAACGCCTCTCGAAAACAATTATCCGGTTCTTGGAGTCCAAGCCGAAATTACCAATAACCTTTTGACCGGTCAATTTATCCGGCCGCCATCTTCAAAAATTCATACCCTTGTTTTTATTCTCCTTACGATTTTGGCCTACGGCTTATTCGTCACTTTCCGTCATGTGGCATCCTTTATGGCCGGACTGTTGGTGGCGGCAGGTTGGATAGGATTTTCTTTTTATTTTTTCATTCAAAAAGGAATTTGGCTTTTTGTTTTTCAACCGGTTCTTTTGATCCTGACACTTTTTATTTTTTCCGTTATTTACGACCTTGTGATAGAAAGGCAAGAGCGTTCCCGCCTTATCGATCTTGCCACGCGGGACGGCCTCACGGGCCTTTACGTCATCCGTCATTTCCGTGAAATTTTGAATCGTGTGGTTCTGGAGTCCTACCGTAAAAAGGAAACACTTTCCCTGATTTTAATCGACATCGATAATTTTAAACCCGTCAACGACACTTACGGCCACGCGGCGGGGGACATGGTGCTTAAAAAAACAGCGCAAATCATTTATTCCTGTTTTCGTTC
>JACPXK010000103.1 GCA_016196565.1 Candidatus Omnitrophota bacterium
AAAATGGCGCCTTCAACTTGAGAGTGATGGGTCAGTATCGCCGCCGTCGACATCAGTGGAAGCATCACCAGACATCCCAGCACGCCTCCCAATAAAACGATCATGAACGCGCTGAATTTATTGACGATGAAAAGGGCACTTAAAATATTAATGCAGTTTAAAATAATGGCCCAGCGCAGAATTTTTTTGGCCGGGACTTTACGCAGCCAGCGCAAGTACAATCCGCTTCCAATCATCGCACCAAACCAAGCCAAGCTTGCCAAAAAGCCCAAAAAGGTTTCCTGAAAGCCCAAGGTTTCTTTCATGAAGAAAAAAAATGGCATCCCGAAGGAGGAAGATAAAGACGCAACAAGAAGAATCCCGATAAAACATCGTAAATTCCGCGTTTTGAGAAGGTCCAGACATCTTCGGAACGGTGTAAGGACGGAGGCAAAGGGGCTGCGATCCATTTTTTTCTCATGGATTTTCAATACAGCCGGAAGAACCATCCAGGGAAGAACCATGGTAATCATAAAAACAATTTTGGGCGACCAATGGGCGGCCATCCATCCGCCGGAAACGCCTCCTAACATGGCTCCTAGACTTCGCGAGCCCCAGGCAATACTTTGATAAACCTGACTGCTGATGGTTGTGGAGTGCTCCACCACCAGGCCGTCCGTAACCACATCCGTGGCCGCAAAGCCGGTATTGGCGACAAGAAGCGATAAAAAAATTAAATGCTTTTCCGGAGGCAGAACCGCCAATAAAAGCCACCCTCCCCCACCGAAAAGAAGCGCTAGAAAGAGATAGGATTTACGCCTGTAAGAGAACAAAGGAACAGCATCGGAAAGCAGGCCGTAAACGATTTTAAACACCCAGGGAAACGCGGCAACCGACATGACCATAGTAATTTCGGTGATTGTCCACGCTTGAGCCCTCAAATAAAGGGGCAAGGCAACGCCTGAAATCCCCAGCAGGCCTTGGATGAAATAAACATATCCGGCGATCCAGGCAATCGAATGAGCGTGATGATGCTGTTTAAGCAAAAAAATCCCGCGCCTTCTTTTGCCCGATGGTTTTCATATAATCCCCATAATCGAGAAAAACCAATTCCGGACGTTTGTTGCGGGCCCGGCGGACAATTTGAAACCGTTCGGAGACATGTTCTTCACTGCGGCGGCTCGTGACATATTTAAACTCCGTCCCGCATTGAGGGCAATTTTTTACCGTATAGCCGTCCAATCCAAGCGCACGGCAAGACGCGCAATCTGCGGTCAGGTCGCCCAGGATGAGCAAATGTTTTTTAACATCTTCAATATCATATTCCTGATAAGTTCGTAAAAATTCTCGACTCATGATTTCCCCGTAATTTTATAAACCTGATCTCCGATGCGGACGCGGTCTTTGACTTGAACTCCGATTTCGTCACCGCGTACGGCCTTTTCAATCGGTTTGCGGTCGATTTGAAGCGAAGTGATCGTCTGCTTAAAATCAGTCGTGTGTCCCTTAATATGGATTTGATCTCCAATCACAAGCCCCAATTTCTCAATTTTGATGACCGCCGCTTCGACATGAGGGAAATAATGCGTCACTTCACCTATCCGCTCTCCCAATTTCACAGGTTTTTTGGTTTTGGAAACCGCAACTGATTTAGCTTTTGCTCTTGCTTTCGTTTTACGCGGAGCTTTCTTCTTTTTGGATTTTGACGGCTTGGACGGTTTTACTGCTGCTTTGAGTTTTTTGGGCGAAGCTTTACGGCTGCTCTTCTTTTTCGGTTTTGGTTTGGACGAGCGGAACGAATCGAACAGGGATTGTTTCAATCGTTTGAAAATTCCCATTTTTTTTGACTCCTAGTGTGAGCTGCTGATTAAGTGTACCGACCGGAAGAATCATCCGGCCCCCTTCCTTTAATTGATCGACTAATGCCTTCGGGATCTCGGGCGGTGCAGCGGTCACCACAATTTTATCGTAGGGAGCATGCACCGGCCACCCTTTCCACCCATCCCCCACCCGAAAGCGAATATTTCGATAACCCAGCGAATCCAGTACGGCTTTTGCTTTTTGAGCCAACGGTTCCACAAGCTCAACCGTATAAACTTCCTTGGCAAGTTCCGCCAAAACCGCCGCTTGATATCCCCGGGAACAAAGGCATGCCGGGGAATTTTACCCATGGCTTCGAGCACCCGCTCATCACGAATACCCCGGGCCCGCAACTGCTCCTCAACCATTTTGTCGCGCATAAACGGATTTTTGTCCCTAGAATTATCGGCAGATAAAAGCTCTGAATGAAGATATCCGATTCCCCCAAAGCATTCGATCATAACTGCGATGCCAAGAATCCTAAGGAACTCTTTCATCGGTTTTAGAGGCAAAAGAAGGATCTCCGGGCAGGGCCTCAGGACGTTTGTTTTCGATGGAAGATAATTTATCGCGTAATTTATCGAATCTACGGGAAACCTTATCATAAGCCGACGAGGCATTGGAAATATGACTTCCGATCTTTTCAAAATCATCCAGGCATTTTTTAAAATCAGTTTCAAGCTGGCCCAGGCTTTCCAAAATCAACTGGGCGGAACGCTCGATACGGAGCCCCTTTAACCCGCGCACAATCGCCTGCAAATAGGCATAAAAACTATTAGGGGAAACCGGGACCACCCTTTGACGAAGGGCATAAGCTGCCAGGCTTTCCGTTTGATTGTCATCTTTAATGATAGTTTCGTAATAAACGTTTTCAGCCGGAATATACATCAATGCAAAATCAAAAGTTCCTTCCGCAGGAAGGATGTATTTCGAAGCGATGTCATCGATATGCTTTTTGACATTTTGTATAAATTCCTTCTTCGAAGATTTTGAATTTTCATCGCTGGTGGCTTGGATAAGACGTTTGAAATTTTCGAGAGGAAATTTTGCATCCACCGGAATAATCCCTTGCCCCAAAAGAATGACAGCGTCAACTTTGCATCCATTTTGAAAAGTATATTGAAGCGCAAAATGATCTTCCGGAAGGATTTGTTTGAGCAGTTCGGCCAGCAGCAATTCGCCCAATCCGCCGCGGAGCTTTGGGGATTGCAAGATTTGATGAAGCGAAGATATGTCCTTGCCAATATCCATCATGGACTTTGTGGCCTGCTGCAATTCTCCCAAGCGGTGCTGAACTTGTCCCACGGCATCGTTATAGCTTTGCTGGGTTTTTTGAAGGAATGAAGTGTTATGCGTCAACTGATCATTCATTTGCCGGGAAAGCGCCAAGACCTGATCACTTAAGCTGGAGCGAAGAGACGTGATTTCACGCTGGAATTCGAGCATAAGGCGGGCGGCATGATCGCCGGAACTATTACGTTCCCGATCTTGGCGGCGTAAAATGAACAAAATAGCGAGCGAAAATCCGAGGGTGAGAATAAGGACCATACCGAGCAGCAGAAAATTCATGGGCATATTATAGCCGAACCTCTATCCCCAGGAAATGCGATTTTTACTTCACCAACGTGATATTCAAATCCTCCCGGTGCAGGGCAGGATCGGAAAAAATGAAGATCCGGCTGCGGGAATGCCTTTCCAGTTGATGAATGGCCCTCTTTTCCTGATGGAGTAATCTTTCGGAGACCTCCGGATGCACATAAGCGTTAATAATCCGGCCATGCGAATGCCCCAAAGCCTTCCGGAGCTCACGAATGGTTTGAATGCTCATCGTAGCGGCCGATTTGACCATCCCCTTGCCTTCGCAATAGGGACAAGTATTGTAGACCGCACTTTCAAGGGAAGGCCGAATTCTTTGGCGCGTCATTTCTACCAGTCCAAGCTCTGACATTTGAAGGATATTGGTCTTGGCTCGATCCCGCCGTACCGCCTCTTTAAACGTCTTATAAAGAGTGCGCCGGTGGTCTGCCTTTTCCATATCAATGAAATCGATAATGATAATTCCCCCGACGTCGCGGAGGCGAAGCTGGCGCGCGACTTCCCAAGCCGCTTCCATATTGTTTTTGAACACCGTCTCTTCCAGATTTTTTGTGCCGGTAAATTTTCCGGTATTCACGTCAATAGCCACAAGTCCTTCGGTTTGCTCGATCACGATATGGCCGCCGGATTTTAAAAACACATTCTTTAGAAATGTTCTTTCAATTTCCTTTTCAATATTATATTTTTCAAAAATAGGAACCCGGTCTTCATGCAGCGTAAGATTTGCCTTATAGCCCGGCAAATAAAGATTAAAGAAACGCTGGATTTTCCGGTGCAATTCCCGATGGTCGACCACAAGGCTGTCGGTATCCTCGGTGAAATTGTCGCGGATGATGCGTTCCACCAAATCCAGTTCTTGGTGAATAAGGCTAGGGGCTTTGCGATGATCAATAGACGCATGAATTTTTTTCCAGGAGCGGATCAAATAGCGAATATCCCGGTTAAATTCTTTGGCGGATTTGCCCTCTCCGGCTGTACGCACGATAAAACCAACGCCTTTAGGGAATTCCATTTCCTTAAATATATTTCGTATTCGTTCCCGCTCTTTGCGATCTTCGATTCTTCGCGATACGCCTACCTTTTCTTCTCCCGGAATCATGACCAGGTAACGGGCAGGAATGGAAAAATGAGTGGTCAGCCGTGGGCCTTTATTGCGAATCGGTTCCTTGACAACCTGGACCGTAACTTCTTGCCCGACTTTCAGCACTTCATCAATGCGCTTAAAACGCTCTTTGCGTTTTTCTCCCTGCTCGACCGCTTCGTCGAATTCCGCATCCATATCAAATGGAGAGCGCAAAGCATCCGCAACATACAAGAAACCGTCTTTTTGCGTTCCCAGATCAACAAAAGCGGCTCCAATCCCCGGAATCACCGTTTTTACTTTTCCTTTATAAATATTGCCGAAAAGACGCTGGGCATCATTTCTTTCAATATAAAATTCTTCCAAGCGGCCATCTTCGAGAATAGCCACTTGTTTTTCATTGGTATCGTAACTAATCAGAATTTCTTTCTTCATGCGTTTTTCCCTTTCTAAAACTTCTAAGATAATGTTTGTGAGCACATCTTGGGTGACGGGAAAACTGAGCATGTGGAAATTTGACTTTTTAGGAAGGTATTAAAAAGGGGCAGTGTTTTAGCCAAAAAACTTGATTAGAAAATATTTAATCGAAAACAAGCTGCCGGCTATGTTGCCGTGGCAGTTTGTTCTGTATTTCCTAGATTCGAAGTCGCTTGATTAGGCTGATTCGCTGCTATGGACTCTACGGCGGCAGTACTGCCGCTTTGCGTTTGAGTCGTAACCTTTTCTTTTGCCGGTGTGTTAGTTTGCGCTCCAAAATGATGCTTGCTCTTGGATTTCAGCGCTGCGCGCTCACCGGTCGGTTGACCTTCCGTATCCACCATGGTCACCGTAACAAAAAAGAGTGTCTCTACTTTTTTATTTCCATCTCCTGCGGTTTGACGTCTTGAACGAAAAAGCTTACCCACCAGCGGGACATCTCCCAAATAGGGGACTTTAGAGTCGGCGGTCGTAACGTTATCCGTTAAAAGCCCTCCGATGGCGATAGTTTCGCCGCTGCGTATAAGCACCTGCGTAACTGCTTTTGTGACATTAAAACTGGGTACTTGGAAATCACCGAAACTAATGGTCGCTCCGGTAGAACTGACTTCGGGCTGCAAATCAACCAGAATTTCCTCTTCGGTATTGATATGAGGCACGACGTTGAGAACAACGCCAACTTCGCGAAAAGAAAATCCCGTGACCTCGACACTTCCCGTGGTTTCATTGCGCTCAAAGGTTGGAAGGGGTACATCACTGCCTACTTGAACTTTAGCGGTTTGATTATTCAACACGACAATCCTGGGATTGGAAACAACTTTGGTGTTGGACCTGCTTTGAAGCATCTGTAAGACTGTGCTAAAACCTGAAAAATCCAGGGTGCCAAATGTAAATGCCTTCCCGGTTGTGCTCTGAGAGGGGTTAAGCGGAAAGCCGCGGTCTGCCCCAGGATTTGGAACTGCATTGGATCCAGATGTGGTTATTGGGAAAAATTGCTCGAAGACATTGGCTAGCGGGTCACGTTGATCGGCTGTGCTTGTCGCAAATGGGAAGGTAGCAGGACGAGCAGCTCCCGTAATGGAACCTAAATTGTTCGTCGTACCCCCGGTCTTCCATTCAATGCCCAAATTTTCTGAAATTCCCACATCCGTTTTGATGATTTTCGAATCGATAAACGCCTGCGGGGTTATTTTATCCAGTTTCTTAATAACCTCTCCTATCCTATAAAGATTGGTTGGAATGTCGGATATTATAATCGTATTTGTCCGTTCTGCAATTTGAATCCTGCCACGCTCCGTCAGCATGTCCTGAACTGCCGTTTGTATCTCTTTTGCCTTCGTATAGTTAAGGATATATGTCTGGGTGGTTAAAGGCTCTAAAGCAAGGTTGTCCCGGGTTGTGACACGAATGATGTTACCATCCCGCTCATAAACATACCCGTAAGTGCGTAACACAACTTCAAGGGCTTTTTCCCAGGGAACGTCCTCAAGACGGATCGTAATCACCCCTTGTACTTCCGGCCCAGCCACAATATTCACTTTGCTTTTTAGACTCATAACACGCAGAACCGTTTTAATGTCAGCATCTTTGAAATCCAAAGTAATACTGGTGGAATCACCATCAGCGCCCGTGGACGACTGAACCACGGCTCCAGCCCCTGCATCAACGACGGAAGGCGGCAAGTCCGCATTGGCCGCCGTTATCACACCGAAAAAACTAAGAAGAAAAATCAACAGGGCCCTATTTTTTCTTATCATTTTTCTCTCCCCCATTTTGGGTATCCGGATTAAGCCACAGAGCAATTTCTTCGTCATCTTCCGTAAGAATGACTCGGTCTGTGTGAATTTTTTTTACCGTAGCCGTTTTTACTTTTTCACCTTCCTTATAAAACTCCCCGTTAATCAAAGCAAGAGATCCATCAATTTGATCATAAATAATTCCTTCAACCTGATACCCGGATGGATCAAAAGATCGCAAGATTACCCCGCCGGGACCAATCAACGGAACAAAAGGGTCACGACGTCCGGTTGATTCATAAACTATTTCAGCCGCAGAGCCCCGATGACTTGAAAGAAGCGCTAATCCCGTCATAACGAGACTCGCGAGTAGAAGGCGAAGATGAATTTTCATGGAGTCACCTTCTTCTTCGTAGCAACAACCGCCAAACGGATATCTGCCAAATGGCTTGTAGGATTGTCTTCCCGGGGAGTGATATGAAAGCGCTGAATTCGAAGCAATTTAGGGTAAGATTCAATTTTGCTGGCAAATTTGCCTAAGGCGTTATAACCGCCTTCGATGACAAAATCATAATAACGTGCTTCATAATTTTGAATAAAAGGCTCGGGAAATTTCACCGGCGCTTCTTGCGGGCTTGAAGCGATAATCGAAACCCCGCTATCTTTGGCTAATTTTGAAACTTCTCCCAAAAGCAAAGAAGATTCCCCCGAAGTATAAAGTTTTTGCTTCACGTCCTGCACATAACGCCCGTAATCGGTTTTATTGTGAATCCATTCACTTTTTTTATGGCGCAATAGTTCAATGGACTCAATTTTTGCCTTTACATTTTTAATATCAGCATGAACTTGAACGCGTTTAAACCATGCCGGCCAAATCACCACAACAAAAACAATAAGGCCTAGCCCCGCGATAACACCGATCTTAATCCAGGTTTTTTTATCGACCTTTTTAAAAAAATCTATAATGTCTTCCTTATTCCATTGCTGAATGGGCTTCATAGGATTTGGTTCTTCCAATTAAAAAGAATCGTAAACTGGGTCAATTGATTGCCTTCCAATTCCTGACGTGTGGTGGTTAGGTTTAAATTCGCATGAGGCATTTTTGCCTTCAACGCTTGAGCAAAAGTCTCAACCTGTTCGATGCCCGATTTGTCTTTCGTGGAAAGGCAAAGCCCTTTGATCAAAAACTCAACCCCCTTCTCGCCGTATTCAAGTTTTAATTCTGTCAGCCAAGCAGCCTCCGGAAGCACTTGGTTAACCCACATCATAAGGCTCGTAAGAGATGTAGAAGTATCTACATATTGCTCAAAAAATTCTTTTTCGGGTTTTAAAATCACTTCCACATCATTGCGCAATTGATTAAGCGAGAGGGCTTCCGGCTGAACTTGATTCCATCGTTTTTCAAGTTTTCCCAATTGCGCGGAGCCGATCAGAAAATCGAGATAAAAAATTCCCGTCAAAACAGCGGTAAAAATTCCGATTCCAACAGCGATTTTGACCACAGGAATCTTGCTTGTCTTTTTTTCGCGAACCCGGAACTCTTCGGGCAGAAGATTGATTTGAATCATTTCTCCCTCAAGCAAAGACCGAGCGGAACCGGAAGAAATCCTAAGTTCTCTTTGACTAACTCCACATTGACTTCCGGCCCACAGATTAATTTTTCAAAGATATTCATGGGCTCCACGGGGATCCCCAGCTCTTTGGATAAAGTTTCAACCACCAAGGGATGATAAGCTTCAATGCCGGCGATAAAAAGTTTTTTTATTGCCTGGGCATTCGGAATTTGATCCAAATAATAGTTAAGGGATACTTTCAAATCGGCCACCAAATTACCGACGGATTCCTGGATGATGACGGCGATTTCCGGCGTAGGCTTGCGCCGAGTCTCAAGAAAATATTCGCGCGCTTTTTCCTCAGAAACACCCAATTTTCTTTTTAATCGTTTGATAAAATCCATTCCTCCGAATGAAATATCGCGGATAAAACGCGGCTTCCCCTCGCGGATCACGCAAAGACTGGTAATTTCGGCCCCAAAATCAATAAACCCCACGGACGATTTCCACTCTTCCGGATGAAAATACTCTAAGGCGTTGAGCGATGCCAAAGCATCCACATCCACAAACTCGATTTCAAGACCGGCATCTTTAAAGGTTTGAATGACCGGATAAAGTTCATCCCGGCGAACCGCTACGAGCAGCAAATTAATGAAAGCCCCGGCCCCTTGCGTTACATTTTCGTCGAGAACATGATAATCCATCACCACGTCGGCGGATTTAAACGGTATGTATTTTTCGGCTTCAAAAGAAAGCGCACTTCGAACATCTTCCAATTTCATTTGCGGAAATTGAATAAAACGCATCACCACTCCTTGCCCTTTCACCGAAATCCGGACGCGGGAATGGCTGAATTTTCCTTCTGCGAAAAGCTGCTTAAGGACTGCCGCGCTGGTGGCTGCGGCATCCGTTTTTAGGCCTTTATGAAACCGGACGAGACGAAGACCGGAGTTTGATTTTTCCACTTCGGCCAAGGTAATTTTCGAATGACCAAAATCACAAGCAATGATCGGAAGAGGTCCCGAGGCTTTGGTGCCAGGTTTGGAAATACCTGATGCTAAACGGATTTGCTCATAGAGCTTACGGCCGTAATCTCCGGCCATCTTGACATATGGCGATAGTTGGGTGGGTGAAATTTGTCTAAATTTCAGCATATAGCTTTATCGATAAAAAACCCACCCTGCTTGAGTCTGCAGGGTGGGTTTTTTTGAACTCTCCAAAATTCGTAAAACAATTACCCGCTGATCGGCGTACCTCCAGCACAACCTGCAGCGCCACCAGCCGGAGCACCCGCTCCGTTAATCGAACCGACTACCACACCCGTCTGATCAACACAATAAGTATTGACTGCCGTTTGGTTCGGTGTTTGAGGCGCTACCGCAAGCGAGAAGGTGTTCGGGTTACCTGCTCCACCACCAGCATAGGCCAAGTTAAAACCATGCTTGGGAGGAGTATTCCAAGAAACGTCCAGATAAGCCGGACCTGCCGCCGGAGCTACCAACCCAGCAATATTCGCCGCATACTGCGGAGGATTCTGCGAAGCGCGAAAACTTTCATTCGCTGAGCTGAAGGTTCTGAGATCATATTTCATCGCACCTTCATTGGAATTCATTCTCGCACGTAACAGATTGGGTATAGCAATAGCAGCTAGCAAACCAATAATTGCTACCACAATCATAATTTCTACTAGCGTAAAACCACGTTGATTCAATTTAATTAACATTGAAACACCTCCATGTTTAATTCACCGCGACCTACTAGAAATATAACCTTGAACTTACATAACGTCAAATTCTGACAAAACTAAAATTCATTTTAATCCTAAACTTCCCTTTAGGGCTTTAAGAAGACTATGCGCGAAGCGACCTTCTATATATCACTTAAGATGCTGGGAAAGGGTCAGAATAGGCAGGAACAACGCAATAACGATTCCCCCGATGACAACTCCTAGGAAGACGATAATGAGAGGCTCGATAAGTGAGGTCAAGCCGCTTACTGCAGCATCGACCTGGGCATCATAAAAATCCGCTATTTTAACCAGCATTTCTTCCAATTCCCCGGTTTCTTCCCCGATAGCGATCATACGAACTACCATCAACGGAAAGATTTCGCTTTTACCCAGCGGCCCTGCCAAGCTTTCCCCTCGTTTGACCGATTCCATAAGCGAAACAATCACGACTTCAATACGCTTATTGCCGGCTGTTTTTGAAACAATTTCCAAAGAAGCAATGATAGGCACGCCGCTACGGACCAGAGTCGCCAACGTTCTGGAAAATTTGCTCACAGCGACTTTAAGCAGCAAGGGACCGAAAACAACGATTTTTAATTTTATGGTATCCCAAACAAGACGAACTCCCGGGAGTTTAACAAGCTGGGAAATTCCAAAAATAGTTCCCCCGATTAATCCTAATACGATAACCCAATTCGCCGCGAGAAAATTGCTCACATCAATAAGAATTTGAGTCGGCGCGGGCAGTTTGGCGCCTAGTCCATCGAAGATAGTGGCAAATTTTGGAATGACAAAAGTCAGCATGGCAAACGTAATCAAAAAAGCAATTGCCGTCACAGAAGCTGGGTACATCAGGGCCGATTTGACTTTTTTCTGCAGTGCGCTTGATTTCTCCAAATAACTGGCGACACGGTCTAAAATTTCTTCGAGATTTCCGCTTGTTTCTCCGGCGCGAATCATGTGAATAAAAAGAGGCGAAAAAACTTTTTGATACTTTGACATTGCCTCAGAGAAACTTTTTCCTCCCTGAACTTCATGATGCATGTCGCGCAAAATCGTTTTAAATTTATCTTTTTCTACCTGTTCGGCCAGAATATCCAGAGACTGGATCAGAGGAATTCCCGCTCCCACCAGCGTGGCCATTTGCCGGGAAAAGACCACAAGGTCATCGAGTTTGACTCCGCCACCTTTACCCCCCTTCTTCGTGGGACCTTTCTGGAGGCCGAAAACATGGCGCGTCTTTACTTCTTGAATGCGAATGATCATCAGCCCCTGAGACCGAAGGGTAGAAACAAGGGTAGAAACATCCGCGGCATCTTGAACGCCGTTTTGATCTTTTCCGGTCTGGTCTTTAACAAAATATTCAAACGATGGCATTATTCTGTCTCCTTATCATCTATTCCGGACTTGCGACTCTCAAAACTTCCTCGAGAGTCGTTTGTCCGTTTTTGAAAATTTCTACGGCATTCTCAAAAAGATTTTGCATCCCTTCCTGAACGGCCACTTGATGAATCTCGGCACTCGATTTTCGCTGGATAATCATTTCACGTAGGGTTGAACTCACCGTCAAAACCTCGATGGCTCCTTGCCGGCCATAATACCCTGTTTTATTGCATTTGGCGCAGCCCTTTCCTTTAAAACTTTTGACATGAGCGATATCCGAGGGTTTTAATTTGCAGCGTTTGAGCAAATCCACCGGCACTTCATAAGGCGCTTTGCAGCCATCACAAATTTTGCGCACGAGACGCTGGGCGGCAACACAAACCACGGAAGAAGCGATCAGAAAAGGTTCCACCCCCATATCCACCAAACGGGTCACTGCCCCCGCAGCGCTGTTGGTATGCAAAGTACTGAAAACCAAATGACCGGTGAGAGCAGCCTTAACCGCAATATCAGCGGTTTCGGAGTCGCGAATTTCTCCCACGAGAATGATGTCGGGGCTTTGACGCAAAAGCGAACGGAGTCCCGCCGCAAACGTCAACCCTACATCCGGATTGACTTGGGTTTGGGTAATTCCGCCGATTTGATATTCCACCGGATCTTCGATCGTCATCAAATTCCGATGCGGCGTATTAAGCTCGTTCATAATGGAATAAAGAGTAGTCGATTTCCCGCTTCCGGTTGGGCCGGTAACTAAAATCATCCCGTAAGGATGTTTGATTGCTTTGGAAAATGTCTCAATGGTTCTTTCTCTAAATCCCAGTTTATTAAGTCCGGCCCGCACACCGCTTCGATCCAAAACACGCAGCACAACTTTTTCACCGTAATAAGTCGGAAGTAAGGACACACGGAAATCGATTTCTCGCTCACGAATATAAACGCGAAACCGGCCATCCTGAGGTAAGCGCTTTTGAGTCATATCAAGCTGCGATATGATTTTTAACCGGGCGACCAATCCCCCATAAAGTTCCCGTGAATGCGCGAACGATTCTTTCAAAGTCCCGTCGATCCGGTAGCGGACGCGGAAATTTTTTTCATAAGGCTCTAAATGAATGTCGGAAGCACGAAGCCGCAAGCCCTCGTCTAAAATGAGATTTACCATACGGACCACCGGAGCATCTTGGGCCTTGCCGACCGCCGATAAATCGGCATTAACATCTTCTCCCCCGTCGTCCCCTTTTTGCCGAATCAATTCAAGGCTATTTTCATCAATTCCCTCGAGGACTTCGTCCAAATCGGCGGATTCCGCATAATAATTCTCAATGGCTTGACTTATCATGCGCGGAGAAACCAGGACCAAACAAATTTCACACTGCGTCACTCCTTTTAAATCGTCATGACCTACCAACTCGAAAGGATTACTTGTCGCTACGGTGAGAAAATTATTGATCCGGGAAATCGGAAACACCTGATACCGCTCGGCGATTTTTTTGGGAACGATTTTGATAATTTCTTTCGGAACTTTGCAGGCGTTCAGATTAAGGGAAGGCATCTGCAAATGCTCGCTCATAAAGTCAATAACGTCATCCTCCGGCAAAATTTGTTTTTCGATAAGCAGATGAAAAAAAGGTTTTTTCTGCGACCGGCTCAAGGCGGTAATTTCCTCAACCTGTTTCGCATTGAGTTTGTGTTCCCGGATGAAGATTTCGACAAGCTTATCTTTCGAAAGGCTGCTAATCATGCTGCATCCTCCGCGCTATCATCCTCGTGTTCGACGCCCTTCCGGGATGCCCCGCTGTGAGAATCTTCGCTTGTTACACGAAAAACCTCATCCAGCGATGTCTCTCCTTCCAAGGCTTTTTGAACCGCCGATTCCCGTAGGGTCGTCATACCCGTTTTTTTGGCCAAAGCTTTAATTTCATCCGCGGACGCTCCCCGCATAACCTGTTCGCAAATTTCAGGCTTTAATTGCAAAATTTCGGTAATCACGCTGCGCCCCTTATAGCCCGTTTGACGGCACTCATTGCAGCCTTTTCCGATATAAAAGGTAGAATTTTTCCCCGCCGGCAAATGAAGTTTTTTGAGGACTTCTTCACTGATTGTTTGAGGAGTCCTACATCGTGAACATAAGCGGCGGACTAATCGTTGGGCCGATATCATGAGGACGGTAGAAGCGATCAAAAAAGGTTCAAGCCCCATATTAATCATTCGAGTGATGGAACTTGCCGCATCGTTGGTGTGAAGCGTGCTCAAAACAAGATGGCCGGTCAATGCGGCCTTGATGGCAATATCCATAGTTTCGCGATCCCTTATTTCCCCGATTAAAATAATGTTGGGATCTTGCCGGAGAATGGAACGCAAAGCCGCGGGAAAAGTGAGGCCTATATTTTCCCGCACATGAACTTGATTGATTCCCGCCAATTGATATTCCACAGGATCTTCCACGGTCGTGATATTGACTTCCGGAGAATCCAAATATTTAAGAAGCGAGTAAAGCGTGGTGGTTTTGCCGCTTCCCGTCGGCCCCGTGACAAGAATCATTCCGTGAGGATGCTTAGCGCAATCCTTCACAATTTGCAATTCGGCTTTCGTGAAACCTAATTTGGTCAAATCATGACTTTGACCCTTGGTGTCCAAAATACGGATACAAACTTTTTCGCCAAAGCTTGTGGGAAGAATCGAAACGCGCATATCGACTTCACGGTCATTTTGCTTTACTTTGAAACGCCCATCTTGCGGAATCCGGTGCTCCGCAATATTAAGTTCGCTCATGATCTTAATGCGGGAAACAAGGGCATCTCCCAATCCTTTCGGCGGCCTTGCAATTTCTTCCAGCAATCCATCCACGCGGGCGCGAACCCGTACATGTTCCTCCCACGGTTCTATAAAAATATCGCTGGCACGTCTCCGAATACCCTCGATAATCAGCATATTGACGAGCTTAATGACCGGTGTTTCATGCGCGACTTTCATCAAATTAGCCGTCGCTTCCCGCGTCATGTCCGAATGTTTTTCTTCCTTGATTAATTTGACCAGGCTATCCATTTCTTCATGGGTTTCAAACTCAGAATCGAGTGAAATCCCGTCCCGGTAATATTTAGAAATAAGCGTTTTCAACATTCCTGCAGGCGCCACCGCAGTCTTGATCCGGTATCCGGTGATGGCACGAAGCTCATCCACCATCTTGAGATTCATGGGATTCGCAAATGCCACAGTCAATGTCCGTTCGTAAACAGTAATGGGTAGAATCAAATGCTCTTCAGCAAGTTTTTTGGGGACTAATTTTAAAAGCGAAGGTTCTAAAACAAAAATGGAAGGGTTGACTGCCGTATAACCAAAACGTTCGCTCAAAACCCGTACAAGGGCGCGGTCATCAAACTTATCGTGATGGATGAGCAATTCCAAAATTGAGTGATGAGTTTTGGATGAGTTTTTTAGCAGCTCCTGAAGTGTTTCTGCTGTAATGACCTTCTCCTCAACGAGAAGGCCCGCGAAGTCCGTCCGCGATGTCTCATCATGCGGCACAAATCACCCCGCCTTTTTCAAAGCCTTTTTGTATGCTTCTGCCGTATGATGAGCATCCAAGGCGGTTAGAATTTCCGTAGGCGTTGATAAAAAAATATGCGTCTTGAGTTTGAGACGTTCTTCGATTTCACGGATTGCGGCAGTATTGAGAGGGTCTGCAACGGCAATAAACACATGACGTTCGTTCGTATCAAAAGCAATAATTCGATTTTTGCGGCAAAACTCGCCGTCGAGAAGCCCCACGCTATCCGAATTGATTGCATAATGGGAGATTTGAAGATAAGGAATGTTTAACTGCCGCCCCAAAGCGGCGATCAGATTTTCCTCACTGATATAACCATGCCCAATCAGAATTTGCCCGATCAGCCCGCCGTTAACTTTTTGATAATCGAGGGCCTCTTGAAGGGTTTGACGCGTCAATACGCCATCCTCGATCAAGAGCTCACCTAATAGTTTTTTGGGTCTTTCGCTCATGGCTATACAAAGTATAGACGGCTAAGGGGGGTTTTTCAAACTAGCGGAAGATACTTTTTAAGCTTTTTTTAGCTAAGATACTAGTTTTTACTATCTAATGATAGTAATTGATCTATAGATAGGATTTTAAGGGACAGGCCTCACAGCGGGGTTTCGAGCGGCAAAATTCTTTACCGACAGCCACAATTTGAGCATGAAAATCATTATAAAGATCCCGCTTACGCGGCAAAGATCGCTCAAATAGCGCACGCCAGGCTTCATAGTCACGATCGGCGTCGTACAAGCCATGCCGGCTGAATATTCGCTTGGTATAGGCGTCAATCACGAAAAAAGACTTTCGGGCTCCGTACAACAAAATCGAATCCGCGGTTTCAGGCCCGATCCCCTTGACGCCAAGAAGCTGATTGCGAAGCGACTTTCCATCCCTAAGAAACATGGCATTCAAGTCGCCGCGAAACTCCTTGATCAAAAATCTCACAAAATGTTTCAATCGGTCGGCTTTAATATTGAAATATCCGGCGGGACGAATAAGCCGGGCCAAGCGGCGCTTAGAAATTTTTGCCATCGCCGGGACAGTCAAAACTTTCGCATCCTTTAAGTTCCGAATCGCTTTTTCGACATTGGCCCATGCGGTATTCTGAGTGAGGATTGCTCCCACCATCATTTCAAAAGGAGTTTCGGCCGGCCACCATTTTTGATGACCTAAAACCTTTTTGAGCCATTGATAAATTGTTTTTAGCTGGGCGGCTTTAACCGGCTTTCGGGCCAGAGAGACGGAAGGTTTTGATGATTTCATAATGAGATCCTTTGGGGCCGAGATGGCTTTCAAAAAGAGCCAGTTCCAAAATAATTCGAGGATTGCTCGGCGATTGTTTCATCGAAGATAATGCCGTCTGAGACGGATCAAAATGCTTTACCCTTCCCAAGGTTGCGTGGGCATGAAATTCGCGGGCTTCAACCGGGAACCCTTCATTTTTAAGATCTTTTTCAATTTTGTTTTGCAGCTCGGTTAACTGAGTCGTATCACCGGTGATTCCGAGCCAAATAATTCGAGGATGAACGGGATTAGGAAAACATCCCAACCCATTAAGGGTTAAAGAAAGCGGGGAAATATTTACGACTTGCGCTTCGACAATAGAACAGGCAGTTTTTATTTGCTCGCTGCCGATTTTCCCGAAAAAATGGAAGGTAACGTGAACGCCTTCCGGTTCTGCCCATTTAACCCCTTTTATTTTCCCTTGTAATAACTGCAAATAGGCTTCAATTTCTGAAATAAAAATCGTGGCGAGCGGTAAAGCCAGAAAAATGCGGTGTTCCGGTTCATTCATGATCGTATTTCTTGCCACAAATATTCGAGGGCTTTTTTCACCGCTTTGGTTTGGACTTGTAATCGACCTCCCCAAAATTGATGTTCGAAAACTTTTCGCCGTTTTGCACTCGCGAGGGCAATATAAACCAGGCCGACGGCTTTCCGCCGGCTTCCTCCCCCAGGTCCCGCGATCCCCGTGATTCCCACCCCGTAAGTCGATTTCATCCGCTTTCTGATTCCTTCGGCCATGGCCGCCGTGGTTTCTTTAGATACGGCGCCTTTGCGCTTGAGTAATTCGGCCGGAACATCCAGCAATGCCTGTTTGATTTCATCCTGATACGCAATCACACTTCCTAAAAAATAATCACTGGCACCGGGAATTTTTGCGATTTCAGCCGCCAAAAGACCGGCCGTACAACTTTCAGCCGTCGCCAAGGTTTGTCCGCGTTTTCGAAGCATTTGCCCGACACGTTCCGACAAACTGACATCCGCATAAGCATAAACCCATCTGGATAATTTCAATTGAATCCGGCGGCGAAGAGGCGCCAGAATGGACTTTTTATCGGCGTAAAGCCGCAGGGCTACTTCGCCGGCTTGCGGATAAATTCCAAAATCAAAAGGATCACGGAAAAATTGCCGTCCGAGGCGCGTCATGACATCCGGCTCATGGATTCCAACCATTTTGACAACGAGTGCTGGACGCTGCCGCAGCAAAGGAAAAGATTTTCCAATCAAGGGCTTAACAAGTTCCAGATACATATTTCGAAGTTCGGCAGGAACACCCGGCAAAACCACCAGCAAGCGGTCATGGATGGGCACATAGAATCCCAGCGCAATTCCATGACGGTTGACAAGAGGAACAGCGCTTTCGGGATAAAGGGCTTCGCGCTTTACCATGGACGGAATCGAATGGCCATAACGGCGGTAATGGCGTTTAATTTGAGTGTATTGCGAATTGGATAGTTTGAGAGAGACTTTCAAATAATGAGCTACTGCGTCGCGCGTAACATCATCCGGAGTCGGCCCAAGGCCGCCGGTAAGAATTACGAGCTTTGAGCGCTGAAGTGCTCCTTTCAAATGATATTCAATGGCAGGAATTTGATCGCGGCAAGCCGTTTGCTGAGCAACGCAGAATCCTAAATCGCTTAATTCTTTGGCCAAAAATTGGGCGTTGGTATTGAGCGTGCTTCCCTTAAGCAGCTCATCCCCAATGGTGACAATTTCCGCTAAAACAAAATTTGGAGAATAATCCACGTGTAAACTCCAGCGCCCAAATCATCGCAAAGGATTCCCCAATATCCCGGTAATGCCTCAAGCTTTCGAATCGGATAGGGCTTAAAAACGTCAAAAAGACGGAAAAGAACAAATCCCACTAATAGCGAATAAAAATGGGTAGGAATCATAAAAAGCGCCACCATTATTCCGCACACTTCATCCATGACCACAAAAAAAGGATCTTTGTCTGCGGAAAGATCAAGTTTAGAAACAGCCCACCAGCCGATTAAAATCAACAATGCAAAAACCGCAACATATAAAAAAAGATTAAACTGAACAAAAACTGCGACGATCAAACCAAGCAGGCTTCCCCAAGTCCCCGGCATGTAAGGAATCATTCCCACACCTGCCGCTGAAGTAAAACGCGCAAATTCTCCACTCCGGAAATTGGCACGTTGAGAGATCATAAATGTGAGGCCGGAAATGACGGTCAAAACTAGCGCTGCAAAAAGCGAAATCATCATCAAATTCCTGTAGATAACAACCCAGGGATTTAAAAAAGAAAAATCAATGGCCAAATAAAAAAGGAAAGTAAACGCAACGGCAAGGACCTGGGCTCCAAATTTAAATTTGCCCAATTTTTCGGCCCCAACCGCCTTATCTTCGAACATCCAGGCAATACGGCAAAACGTGATGATGATCTCGCGAATAAAGATCGGAACAACCCACCAGACTGAAATCGTGTCCATATAAGCAAAAGTCGCCAAGGGAACTAAAATCAACACTTTGTCCATGGAAGGATCAATGATTTTGCCGAATTTACTTACCAGGTTGTAATTGCGCGCGTAAACTCCGTCCAGATAATCCGTGACCGCGGCAAAAAGAAAAACAAAAAAAGCCACGGCATGCCAGAAGGGATGAGGGTTTAAAAGAAGGGAAGGAAGAAGCAAAGCAAAAACGCCGCGTGAAACGCTCACGGCGTTCGGAGAATAGAGATGACGATAATTAGATTTTTCCCACCAGGTCATATTCAGCCGTCGAAGTGATGGGCACCGGATAAAAGGAGCCTATTTGAAGGGGTTTTTTGCTATGAATAAGGACATTGCCGTCGACTTCAGGGGCATCCATCCACGATCGGCCGATCCAGAGACCGGAATTTTGCGTATCCCGCGCTTCCACCAAGACTTCAATGGTTTTTCCCAGCATGCGTTGATTATTTTCATCCGAGATCTCTTGCTGAAGAAGCATGGCCCGTTCAAATCGTTCTTGTTTTATTTTTTCAGGTACTTGGCCGGCCATTTTGGCGGCGGGAGTTCCTTCTTCCTGGGAATATTTAAAAATCCCGAGGCGTTCAAACTGCATTTCTTTCATAAATTCTAAAAGCTCCGAAAAATCCCGGTCTGTTTCTCCGGGAAATCCGACAATGAAAGTAGTCCGGATCGCCAAATCGGGAACCAATTTCCGGAACTCATGAATCAAATCCCGTGTTCTCCTCTTTGTAATTCCCCGCCTCATTGCTTCAAGCATGGGATCACTGGCATGTTGAAGAGGCATGTCGAGATAATGGCAGATATGTTTGGAATCACGAATAACTTTCATCATTTCTTGAGTAATGCACGAGGGGTAAGCATAAAGAAGCCGTATCCACTCAAGATTTGGAATTTGATCCAAAGCTTGCAAAAGTTCCGGCAACTGGTAATGGCCGCCCTGATCCCTGCCAAAATAAGTCGTATCTTGACCTGTAAGAATAATTTCTTTGGCCCCTTCAGCGACCAATCGCTCGGCTTCGGAAACGATATCTTCGATTGTGCGGGACCGGTGTTTGCCGCGAAAGGACGGAATGGTACAAAAAGTACAAACATGGTCGCAGCCCTCAGAAATCTTCAAATAACGATAATGAGATGGCGTCAGCGCGACGCGGCTTTCTCCGGAAGTGTAAAGATACCCGGGTTTTCCCAGGCTGAATACTTTCTTGCCGTCTGAAACTCGCTCAACAATTTCCGGGATTTTTGCATATTCTCCGGAGCCGATAAAGGCGTCCACTTCTTCGAGTTCTTTTTGCAGTTCTTTCGAAAAACGCTGCACCAGACAACCCATGACAATTACTGCTTTGATACGTCTTTCTTTCTTTAATTCCACCAATTCCAGAATCCGGTCTACCGATTCCTGCTGGGCATCATGAATAAAAGCACAGGTGTTCAGAAGCGCCACATCACAATCCGTTACGGAAGGTGTAATCACGTGATGCTTCGGATCCAGTTTCCCGAGAATAACCTCACTATCGACTAAGGTTTTTGGACATCCGAGGGAAAGCATTCCAATCCGCACAGGGCGCAGTGATTGAGCGTTTGATTTAGCGTTTAGGGTCGGGGACATAAGAATTAGGTATATTACCCAAAATGGGCGGACTTCACAAGTTAAAGAAAACGGTAAAAATTTCTAACTGATTATGTTAATTAGACTTAGTGGATGTTTTAGAAGCTGTTTGCTGCTGCTGGGCCGCCAATTTCTGCAAGGCCTCAGCCAAACGGCGCAAACTTTCAGCCCGGGCTTTTTGCTCTTCGGGCGTGCCCTGGCTCAGAGATTGGCTAAGGGAAGAAGTAACTTCTTTAATCGCATTAGCGGAAGCATTGGCCGGCGATGCCGCCGGAGATGGAGACGCATTTGGAGAAGGAGATGGACTTGGGGAAGGACTGGGAGATGGGGTAACGGCGATTGTTTTAGACTGATCCTTTTTTTTTGCCGCATAAGCAGGAACGGTAAAACCAATGACGCCATAACTGAAAATCATCAAAGACATGAGAACTAAACTTATGTTTTTTTTCATCGCCTGCTTCCTATATCTGAACCGTTTTGTGCTCTCTATTTCCGTTGGGCTCTGCCGATAACCTATATGATGAGTCATTGTATTCAAAAGCGGCTTTCTTGCAACTACGAAATATAAGCGTCAACAGGATAACATGTTATCGAAGGAAAATTTAAAATATCTTCCCGGCTGTATTTTTCACGCCGTAGTACTTTTTATCATCATCCGCTCCTCTACGGCTTATGTCGCAGCACCTCCGAGCGGACTTTTACAAAGCCTGCTTTCCGGTTCTAATCAAGGATTTACGCTGCCGGGCTCTGAAATGATTTCTTTCAAGCAAGTAATTCCTCCCAATGTGATCGTCACTTTTCTAACGGATCATCCTCATGGGCAAAATATCACCGAGGAAAGATTATTTAACGATGCCCGTCTTTATATGGTCCCTGTCATTTTAAATGCACAGCCGGTGGGAAAAGCCGCTATTGTTTATTGCAGTTCCCAGGAAATTGCGGATCAAAGACTTCGGGAAACCGGTTATCAATGGGCCGGAATCCTTGCTCCAGGCAAAGGGATTGCCGTAAAAAAATGATTCTAACCCATCCGTTTATTCCCCTCCTTCTTCCTGCATTCACCGGCCTTTTATTGATTCTGATTTTAATCCAAAAAATAAATTTCCCTTCAAAAGGCCTCTACCTGACGGCTGTCTCTTTGCCTCTGGGGCTTGCTATCGCCTCGGCCGCCTTATTTTGGGCCTATGCCCTTTTCAATCCTCATGCCAAACTTGCGGCTTACATCCTCGCCTTTGGCCTTTTATTTATTTTCAGTTTTTTTTATTTTTTGCATGAAGATGGAAAACATCCGCGCCTGTCTTTCTCTTTTGCCCGGGAAAAAATAGGAGTATTGCTGGGCACGATAGTTTTTTTCGCCTCCCTTTCTTATTTTGTCTGGCAATTTACAAACTTTACTCTTTGGAACACTTTCGGAGGATGGGATGCGAAAACAAACTGGAATCTTAAGGCTGCATTTCTCTTTCGCTCCCCGGAAAATTGGCAGGCGATTTTTTCCGATATCCTGGTCCCCCAGATGGGGAATTATCCTTTGCTTGTTCCAGCCTCGATTACCTGGGGGTGGAATTGGTTGAATGCGGAGGCTTTGATATGGCCTCCGTTTGTCGGTTTCATCTATGCCGCGGGAATCGGCCTTTTGATTCTTTGGTATTTTTCGGCCCGCAATTTGTGGATTACCGGTCTATTGGCCGCAAGCTTTTACTGGATGAATCCTTTTTACCGGTTTTGGGCAACCAGCCAATACGCTGATATCCCGCTCTGTTTTTTTATTACGGCATCCATCATCACGCTGATGGCCGCATTACGGCTAAATTCTATGTCTATTTTTTTTCTGTCCGGATTACTCACGGGTTTTTCGGCATGGGCAAAAAACGAAGGCCTTCTTTTTACCGCTTCTACAGGAATCATTTTTGTCATTGCCCTGCTTTTATCCGAAACTAAAAACAGCATGTGGAAGATAAAAGCCTTTTCTTTTTTTCTGCTCGGTTTATCGATCCCTTATGCGGGCGTGCTTTATTTAAAAATGGTGCTGGCGCCGCCCGATGTTTATTCCGGCCATCTTCCTTCCGTCATCGAAATTTTTAAAATGCTGGGAAATTGGGAGAAAACATCCTTTATTGCAGGGGCACTGGCCCTTTCGAAAGCAGGGTCCGTCACATTTGGCGCCCATCAATATCACTGGAATGGCTTATGGATTATATTTCTAGCTGCTTTTGTTTACGGATTAGTTTTCGAACGGCAGCGTTTGCGGGAAAATGGATTATGGATTTTGCCAACTGTGATTTTTTTATTGGAAGCGGGCTATATTGCGATTTTTCATCTCAGCCCCTTTGACCTGCAATTTCACTTGTCCACCTCCATGCATCGTCTCGGTTTACACGGAGGAATCCTGGCCCTTATCTTTGCTTTTGAGATATTTCAGATAAAAGATTTCTGAGCTGCCGCCGGAATTTCATACGCATATCAACCACAGGCCGCATCAGCCAACCGATTGCCGGATCATCCTCATAAATGACGGGAAAACGCCAAAGGCTATGCAAACTAAAAGGAGAGCGCTTGAGGCCGCCGGTATCCATTCGCCAATCGGCATCATCCACGGTGAAACAATGATCGATCTCTCCGGCTAAATGCAAATTACGCTCGCATTCCGGGCCCGTCCAAGCCCCATCGCGGCGAACGGCAGCGGCGAAGTCATGGTTCTGATGAACGATTAAAAACACCTGAGTCAAATCCACGACAGGAATTTTTTCTTTCCGCGCTTGGCACACAAACCAATTGTCCCAGCAAGGACGTCCTACGGCAAACGGCGGAATCCGTTCCTGGAAAAGGTCTTTGGGAAATACAAAATAATCCATGCCGCTTGCCGGATGGAGTTTTCCTTCACGATTAATGCGTTCGCGCAAAGCTTCCCCCCATCCATTGCTAAATGCTAATTCTTCCCGAATGTCTAAATTCCAGCGCCGTCCGGCCAAAATAAAATTCGGGAAAGAAATACGCTGAAGAAGATCGAGTGGATTCTCCAATAGGATGATGTCGGCATTGATATAGCAAAGAAAATCAAAAGACGCCGATTCCCGGGCCTGGCGGAAAAGATCGGAAATAAGAGGCGTTCCGAATTCATTGCAAGCAATCTCAGGGATGTGACGAACACCCATTTCATGCGCCACATAGCAAGTTCCTTCCTCATTGCCAAACAAAATAATCTCGGCTTCCGGAACCGCTTTGCGCCAACTCCGGATGGCATTTCTTTGAATCATGCCGATATGCCCCACAAAAGGTTTGGGTGTCGCAAAAAATGTCAGTCCTTTCATTGATTCCCCCGCTTCAAAGGTAATTGAATGAATCTTCCGAATGCTGCAAAAACCCGCCCGATATTGGAGGGATCGGCCTGAACCGCTTTACAGGCATAAAACGCCATCACATCAAGATGATGTCCTCCGGCCCAGGCATATTCAATGCCGCGCAAGTAAGCATTACTTATGGCACGGGATTTTTTTGCCCGTAAATTTTCAGGGACCTCAGGAAGCGAAAAGAATTTTTGCGTGACGGCAACACAGGCCTTAGCCGCTCCCCGGCCTTCGAAGGTCACACCTTTTTCACTGCAAGCATAAGCCAAAAGTTTGGAAATATGATGAATTTCTCCTACCAGGGCTAAACGCAGCCACAGATCATGATCCATTTTGATGCGGAAACTTGTGTCGAGCCAGCCAGCCTTTTCAAGCGCCGTGCGCCGGACAAAAGAAGCCGGTTGAGGAATGCAATGATCACAAAATTCCACAGCATAATTCAAATCCCAGG
>JACPXK010000102.1 GCA_016196565.1 Candidatus Omnitrophota bacterium
AGGCGAACGGCGTGCAACGACTACCGTTTGCAATACTGGAACTTCTCCGGAGGATCTTCAAAAAATTGTTTCTGAAAGCAATATTGTCGTGGCTTGTTCCGGACAGCCGGGCCTGATTAAAGGAAACTGGATTAAACCCGGTGCGGTGGTCATCGATGTGGGAACAACGGAAGTTGCAGGAAAGCTCGTGGGCGATGTGGAATTTGAAGAAGCTAAAAATCGCGCCGGATTTATTACGCCTGTTCCCGGCGGTGTCGGCCCGCTCACGGTGACCATGCTGATGCAAAATCTCATCACGGCCTACAAATGGCAGCGCCAACTTTAAATGGGTCTTTCTCCTCAAACAATTTATCGCAAAAAGAAGCAGAAGAAAAAAATAGCGGTACTGACCGCTTACGATTATCTCTTTGCACGGATTTTGGATGAAGAGGGAATCGATATTGTTCTTGTGGGTGATTCGCTCGGCATGGTGCTGCTGGGTTACGACACCACGCTGCCAGTGACGATGGAAGACATGCTCCATCATACCCAAGCGGTTGCGCGGGGCGTCAAGAATGCGCTCGTGGCGGCGGACATGCCCTATCATTCTTATCAAACTCCGGCCGCCGCTTTGAAAAATGCCCGGCGATTTCTAAAAGCCGGGGCCAATGCCGTGAAGCTTGAAGGCGGCGTTAAAGTTAAAAATCAGATTAAGGCCCTCCTTCAAAATAAAATTCCGGTGATGGGGCATGTGGGCATGACGCCGCAAAGCGTCAAAGAATTCGGCGGCTATAAAGTGCAGGGCAAAGAATACACCCGCGCGGAGGAAATTTTAGAAGATGCTTTGCTGCTTGATCAGTTAGGGGTTTTTTCGCTGGTGGTTGAATGCGTGCCTTCAGCGCTCGGCCAGGCAATTACTAAAACCGTAAAATGTCCCACGATTGGAATCGGGGCCGGCCCGAAAATGGACGGTCAAGTGCTTGTGCTTCATGATATGCTGGGTTTTGAATCTGAGATCCACCCCCGTTTTGTGCGCCGTTACGGACAATTGGATCAAAATGTCCGCCGCGCAGTTTCGGCTTACCGGCGCGATGTTCTTGCAGGAAAATTTCCTTCAAGAAAGGAAAGTTACTAGTCCTAATGACAGGACAATTTTATGCACATCCTGATTGCTGAAAAGGATGCTCTTATCCGCAGTCTCGTTACTACCCGGCTGCGCGCCCGTCATTATCAAGTCACGGAATGCATGCGAAGCGAGGAAGTTTTGCCTTGCTTGGACCGCCAGCCCGTCGACCTCATTTTGCTTTCCAGTGAAATGGAAAGAATCGGCGGAAAATTCCTGGTGCAGACAATCCGCGCCAAATCTCATTTTGCGGCCATCCCTATTATTTTAATGACCGAAGAAGACAAAATTGCCCAGCTTTTGATGGTGCGCGAGCGGGGATTTGATGATTTTCTGATCAAGCCTTTTAGTGTGCTTATGCTTCAGCTCCGGGTCGAAATCAATATTGCACGCACACGCGAACATCTGGGCATCAATCCGCTGACGCATCTTCCCGGCAATCTCGCCATTGAAAAAACCATTATCAAAAAAATCGAAAACGGTGAAAAATATTCCGTCCTCTATGTGGACATCAATCAATTCAAATCCTTCAATGACCTTTACGGTTTCGAAAAGGGGGACAATGTCCTCAAACAAACTTCCAATATCCTGACGCGCACGGCCGACAAAATGGCGGCGGAAGGCGGATGTTTTGTGGGGCATATTGGGGGTGATGATTTTGTGGTGGTGCTCCATCCGGATCATGAAGAGATCTTTGCCCGGGCTTTTATCCGGGAGTTTGACCGTATCATGCCAACCTACTATAATGAGGCCGAGCAAAAACGGGGGTTTGTGCGCGTCAAAAACCGGCGCGGCAAACGTGAAAACACTCCCCTTATGTCCTGCTCGGTCGCTGCCTGCAATAATCTTTATCGCGCTTATAAGAATCTCGGAGAAATCGCCCAGGATGCCGCAGAGGTCAAGGCCTTTCTCAAATCCCAGACGGGAAGCCATTATTTGCGGGACCGCCGCCATGAACCCATACGCCATTTGGAAAAGGCGGTGGAAATTCTTGCTCCGGACGTAGAAAAAAATAAATCGGCGGCAGAGCTTGAACCGCTCGGCCAAATTTTACTGGATGCCGGCCTGATTGATCAGGCGTCGCTGTCTCTGGCGCTCAAAAAACATTTGGAAACCAGCGAGAGACTCGGA
Source organism: Candidatus Omnitrophota bacterium (assembly GCA_016196565.1). The sequence goes on from JACPXK010000102.1 coordinate 2,234, forward strand.
CAAATTCTAATTCGCATGAATTTGATCCGCAGTGAGGATGTTGGAAAAATGTTGCAGAAAAAATTAAATATTCCTTATGCAAGCCTGCGGCAGTTTTCGGGAACGCGCGAGATGCTGCGGCTTTTTACTTTGGATTTCATCAAATCCCATCGCGTGGTCCCGCTTGAAGCCACAGGCCAGGGGATTCGGCTCGCCATGTGCGATCCCTTTGATTTGCGCACGGTCGACACGATTGAAAGAATTACCGGATTAAAACCCATTCCGTGCCTTGCGCTGGAAGACGAGTTCGAAGAATTTATCGAGAAACGTTCGCAGGATTTAACGCGTGAAGAAAAAATAGGTTAGCCGTCATTCTGAGGCCGAAGGCCGAAGAATCTCGTATCGAGATCCTTCACCGCCTCGTGCTTTTTACTGCCCTCGCAGAGGGTCGGCGGTTCAGGATGACGAGGAGGACTAGTGAATTTGTCATTTTTATTTTTATCTTTGTCAGCGGTTTTTTACGGCGCCGCTTTTTTAATGCATCTTTTTTCATTTTTTGGCTTATGGGAAGGCGGCAGGAAGCTCGCCTTTTTGTTTTTGCGCCTGGGATTTTTTGTCGGCACATTTTATTTTGCGGCTGAGGCCGTAGACCATTCCTTTTTTCTTCCCGTGTCCGGCACTTCGCAAGCCATGGCTTTTCTTGCCTGGGCCATTGCGTTTGTCTATCTCGTGCTTCTTGTCCGCGTGCAAAGTGAATCTTTTGGCCTGATTCTGACCCCTATTTTGTTCTTTTTCGTTTTGATGGCCTGCCTCAGCTTTCGCAGCGGAGCCAAGCCGCTTCCATTTCCCGTCACGGCTTATTTCGTCGTGCATATTTTGAGCGCTTTTTTTGCCTACGCGAGTTTTACTCTTTCTTTTGCAGCCGGAATTCTTTATTTGATTCAAAACCACGAGCTCAAAGTCAAACGCACGGGCCGGTTTCATCATCAGCTTCCTTCGCTGGAGGAGCTGGAAAAATTGATTTATCAGCCGATTGTCTGGGGGTTGCCGCTTTTGGTTTTTGCCATGGGGATTGGTTTTCTCTGGGCGAAATCCGCGTTTGGCGTTTACTGGATTTATGATCCCAAAACACTGGCCGTCATTGTGACTGCGCTGCTTTATTTAGCCATTCTCTATCTTCATTATATTTCCGCGATGCGCGGCAAGCGGGTGGTGGTATTCAGCCTGGTTGCTTTTGCTCTCGTGTTGTTCAGCTTTGTCGGCACAAGGTTTATTCAAGGCAGCCACAACTTTTTTTAAGAAAGGCATCGGTACCCCTTCTAAAAGTACAGGGTCTAAATTGAATGTAATTTTTTGAACCCTGTACCGCCGGAAG
>JACPXK010000098.1 GCA_016196565.1 Candidatus Omnitrophota bacterium
CATTTATTTTTGGCGACAGAAGGCGGGTTGTTTGAATCGGATGATCACGGAAAAAACTGGTTTCGCATGGAAAATTTTTCCAAGCGCGAACCGGTGGTTCTGGTCCGGGTCTTTGATGAGCGCCTTTTCGCCGCCACCCGCAGGCGTCTTTATCTTTCGCGTGACCTTAATCACTTTCAGCCTGTGTTCTCGCTGCTTTCGGGCGGCGACGAGGAATTTCTCGAAATCGAAGATGAATTTTCTGGGGAGGAAGGAGAAATCACGGCTTCCGTTTCCGATTTTCGCGAGCTTCTAGCCTCCGGCGGAAATCATCTGTTGTGGCTTGCCACCCGCAAAGGCGTTTTTGAAAATCGTAAAGGCGAAAATACGTGGCGGCCCTTATCCTTAAGCGGGCTACAAAGTTCGGATATTTCTTTTTTGACCTACTCGGAAAAATCAGGAACGCTTTTTGCCGGTTCTCCGAGCGGCGTTTACGAATACATCCCCCATCAAAAACGGTGGAAAGAAATCTTTCAGGGGCTTGCCCGAAGAGAAGTTAAGGCGCTGACTTTAATTCCCGGTGAAAATGAAATTCTCGCGGTAGTGACTCCGGAAGGCTTGATGCGTTATCAGATTTTACCCGAAGAAATTCCACCGGCTACGGTTTGGATTCCTTCGCCCGATCGCACCGCGCTTTTTAGCCGCCTGATCCGGCTTGAACCGCCGCCCGTTAAAATTTATAAAGCCGTGATGCGATTCGCCAATCTTAAAAACGGAAAAATCAAACGCTGGCACAGCGCTTCGCGGCTGGCCGCTTTACTGCCCACTTTTTCTTTCGGAAAGGATTTTTCGGAAAACAATAATGTTGATATTGACCGTGGCAGCACGAGTGAGGCCGATAAATTTATTTTCGGCCCGAGTGACACCGACCGGGGATGGGACATGGATGTAAGCTGGGACCTCGGCGATTTTATCTGGAGCTCCAATCAAACCTCGATCGACGGGCGGGAAAAACTGATGGTGGAATTGCGTCATGATTTTTTAAGCGAGGCCACGCGCATTTATTACGAAAGGCGCCGCCTGCAAATGGAAATGATTTTCTTGCCGCCTCCGACAGAGCAGGAACATTTCAGCCAGCTTTTGCGGCTTGAAGAACTGACAGCGCTGCTTGATTCCATGACGGACGGATGGATGAGTCAAGAACTCGAAAAAATCTATGAAGGGCATCCGGAATTTTCAAGGCTTTGGGAATTTCAAGCGGGAAAAAGCTGATTACTGTTTTTCTTCGCGGTCAAGCCGGAGCTGGCCGCAGGCGGCATTGATGTCACGCCCCGCGGTTTGACGGACAGTAACGCGAATGCCCTGCCTTCTTAAAATATCGCGGAATTTTTCCATGTTTTCGCCGGCCGGTGTTTTAAAATCCATTTCGCGTATGGGATTGTAAGGGATTAAATTTACCTTAGCATCAAGCGGCTTGGCGATTCTCGCGACCCCATAGGCCTCTTCTTTGGAATCATTCACTCCGTCAATCACCGTGTATTCAAAAGTAATTTCGCGTTTTAAGTCATGATGAATTTTTTTAAGTGTCCGGGCGAGTTCTGCCAAAGAATAACGTTTATTGATGGGAACCAGTTCCGTGCGCCGGGTCTCATCGCTGGAATGAAGTGAAACCGAAAGCCTTACACGGCCTTCGCTTCGCTGGACGAATTCCAGAATTTTCGGCGTGATGCCGGAAGTCGAAACCGTAATGCGCCGCGCGCCGATGCCCAGTCCCCACGGCGCCTGCAAAATTTGCAGCGCTTTCATCGTGGCTTCGAAATTATCCAAGGGTTCGCCCATGCCCATAAAAACCACATTGGTCACGCGCCGGCTTATCGTCTTTTCGATATGAGCGACTTGTTCCACAATTTCTCCGGCGGTTAGATTGCGCCCGAATTTTCCCTTGCCCGAAGCGCAGAAAACGCATCCGATTTTGCAGCCCAGCTGGGTGGACACACAAACCGTTTCGCGGCCTTGCTGGGAGATGAGAACGCTTTCCAGAAGCTGGCCGTCCTGGGTGCGAAAAAGAAATTTGGTGGATTGACGGTGGGCAGAAGGAACGGCCTCGGCTAACGTAAGTGCTGAGAAAAGATAGCGTTCGGCCAGGCTAGCGCGCAAAGCGGCCGGAAGATTTTTGGCTTCGTCAAAAGATGCGGCGTGTTTTTTATAAAGCCATTCGAGAATTTGATCGGCACGATAAGCGGGAACTTTTTGGTCTTCGGCAAGTTTTTTGATTTCGTCCCGGTCGAGCCCATAAAGCGCGGGTTTTAAATCCATTTTTTAAACTTCATCCAAATCAACATGCCGATCGAAGTCACACCCATGAGGACGATAGAAAGATAATAGCCATATGGCCATTCCAGTTCCGGCATATTCCGAAAATTCATGCCATAAATACTGGCGACAATAATGGAAGGCATGGTGAGCGTCGCCAAAACCGTCATTCTTTTCATGATTTCGTTAAGTTTGTGGGAAGAATACGAAAAATAAGCCTGCAACACACCGGCCAGGATTTCGTGAAAGCCTTCCACCGAACCGTAAATGCGGAAAAGATGATCGTAAATGTCGCGGAAATACATCATGTGGCGTGTTTTGATAAAAGGCGTAGGATTGCGGGTGATAAAATTGACCGTGTCGCGCTGCGGCGAAACGATGCGGCGGAGATTAAAAATATCGCGTTTGACCTGCATGATGCTGGAAAGATAATTGGCGGGCGGATTATTGAAAATTTCCTCTTCGATTTGATTGATCATCCGGTCATAATCTTCCAAAACCGGCTGATAATGATCCACCAAATGGTCCAGGATATTATAAACCAGCATGTCCGGCCCATGCCCCATCGTGATTTCGGGCTTTTTGATCGTGGTCTCGCGCACGCCGCTTAAAGATTTGATCGGAATTTGATGAAAGGTCACCACATAATTTCTTCCGAGAAAAATATCCAGCTCTTTGGTAATAAGTTCGTGCTTTTTTCCTTCTTCTTTTTTTCCTTCCTCATCATGCACAAGCTGTACGGCGTGCATCACCAGAAAAAGATATTCTTCATAATCATCGGCCTTGGGCTGGGATTGATCGTTCAGGCAGTCTTCGATGGCCAGGGCATGAAAATTGAAAATTTCCACCAGGCAGTCGCTTTCAAATTCCGTGGGATTTTCCAAATCCACCCATAAAAAGGCGTCTTTTTCGGCAAGCGCCGCAAACATTTGGGCGCGCGAAACATTGAACTCCAGCGGTTTGCCTTTGCGATAAAGAAATGAAGTCAGCATGGATTGTCCTTTTACTTTCTTAATTTAAATCCGATACGGAATAAAAACACGGTGAAAGAAAAAAGCCCGGTAAAAATCAGCAAGACCACGGTCATGCTTGTCGTCACTGAAACATCGGAAACGCCGAGCATACTATAACGGAATCCGTTGACCATGTAAAACATGGGATTGAATTGGGTGATCCAACGCAGGGCCTCGGGCACCATGGACAGGGAATGAAAAACGCCGCCGAAGAAAATAAGCGGGGTGATGATAAAGGTGGTGATGATAGTGAGGTGTTCGAATTCCTCGGCAAAAAGCGCCACGATCATGCCGAGCGAAGAAAAGGCCAGGGAGACAAAAATTAAAAAATAAAGGGCGAGCACCGGATGGGCGATGGGAAATTGCACGAAAAGAAGTGAGACAAGATAAACGCCCGTGGCCGCGACCAGGCTGCGCGCCAGGCCTCCGATCAAAATCGCGAGCACCATTTCCAGATAAGAAAGCGGCGTCACCAGAAGTTCTTCGATATTATTGGCCCAGCGCGAAATAAAAAGCGAGCTTGAGGTGTTAGCGTAAGAGCCTTCAATCACGTACATCATCAGAATGCCCGGAATCATGAAGGTAAGATAAGGGAATCCTCCCATGCTTTCCAACCGCGAGCCGAGCGAAAATCCGAAAATAAAAATATAAAGAAAACTCGACACGACGGGCGGAAAAATAGTTTGGCTGAATACCGAGAGAAAACGGTAAATTTCGCGCGTGACAAGCGTTTTGAATCCGGTATGAAACATTTTTACTTGTCCTCTTTTTTCCGGATGAGTCTGAGGAAGGCATCTTCCAGAGTGGGTCGGCGAATATCGATTTTATCAATCTCGATACCCCGGTTGTGAATGACCTTGAGCACTTTGGCCACGGCATTGTTTTTTTCTTCGAAGCGAAGTTTTTTGCCTTCATTTTCCAGCACCACGGGAATCGAAGTGATTTCATCCGGAATAGTTTTGAGTTCGTTTTTGAGATAAAGCTCCACCTGGTCCCCGCTCATTTTGCGAATCAGGGTTTCGGTGGGGTCGAGCGCCACGATTTTCCCCTGATGAATGACGCCGATATGGCCGCAAAGCCTTTCCGCCTCTTCAATATAATGCGTGGTCAAAACCACGGTCGTGCCTTGCTGATTCAGCTTTCTTAAAAAATCCCAAAGCTGATAGCGCAGCTCCAAGTCCACGCCTGCCGTGGGTTCGTCCAGAATGAGGATTTTAGGTTTATGCATTAAAGCGCGCGCAATCAAAAGCCTTCGCTTCATGCCGCCGGAAAGGCGTTTGTAGCCGTCATTTCTTTTTTGCCAAAGGTCGAAAAATTCCAGAAGTTCCTGCGCGCGTTTTTTGGCGTCGCGGCGGGAAATCCCGAAATAGCCGCCTTCAAAGGTGAGAATTTGCTCGGCGGAAAGAAAGGGATCAAAATTAAATTCCTGCGGCACAAGGCCGATCAGGGCGCGCGATTTCCGGTAATCATTAATCACATCGTGGCCAAACACGCGCACACGGCCGGTTTGATAATTGGCAAGACCGGTGATCACGCTGATGGTTGTGGTTTTGCCGGCGCCATTAGGGCCAAGGAAACCAAAGAAATCTCCGGCCTGAACTTCAAGCGAAACACTCTCCAGCGCTTTGAATTTCCGGTAATATTTAGTCAGATTTTCTATTGAAATTGCGGGAATCATGAATTAATCCAACGGAAAGGCAGGGATTCGAACCCTGGAACCCCGTGAAGGGTTACATGCTTTCCAGGCATGCCCAATCGGCCACTCTGGCACCTTTCCATAAACGGGTTTTATTAAAACTGCTTGTCAAAATTTTCCCAAGGACCTTCCGGTTTGCCTTGCCACC
>JACPXK010000107.1 GCA_016196565.1 Candidatus Omnitrophota bacterium
GAAAGATAAGCTTGGCTTTGCCGGTATTTCTAATATTGAAATTGAACGTTCCAGCGGAAGAGTGCGTGTGAGAATTTTTACCGCAAGACCCGGCGTCATCATCGGCCGGCGCGGCCAGGAAATCGACAAGATCAAAGAAGATCTTGCCGCGATTACGAAAAGCGAGCTTTTTGTGGATATCAAAGAAGTTAAGCTGCCGCAGACTGACGGACAACTCGTGGCCGAAAACGTCGCCATGCAGCTTGAAAAACGCGTCGGGTTCCGCCGCGCCATGAAAAAGGCAGTTCAAATGGCCATGCAAAAAGGCGCCCTTGGAATCAAAATTCTTTGCAAGGGCCGGCTTGGCGGCGCAGAAATTGCCCGCGATGAAAAATATCATGAAGGAAAAGTTCCCTTGAGCACTTTTCGTGCGGATATTGATTATGGATTTGCCGAAGCGTTTACCACTTATGGAACCATCGGCTGCAAGGTGTGGATTTATAAAGGGGATATTCTGGTGAAGAAAGAAGAGGCAGCTCAGCGGCTTGAGCGTGAAATGATGGCCAAATCTGAAGAAGGTCAAGCGGTGCTTGCGACTGAAGGAAAAGCGGAGACAGGCGTAAAATCCGGCCGGCCGGCTCGTAAGAAAAAGGTCGCAGTCGCTACGGATGCATCCTCCGAAGAAGCGGTTCCTCAAGCCCAAGAAAGTTCTGTAGAAGAAACCAAGGGAAGCGAAGAAGAAAAACCGGCATCCGATGCGGATACGGAAAGCGGGAAGGAAATTTAATCATGGCGCTCATGCCGAAACGAGTGAAATTTCGCAAACAGCAACGGGGATGGCTTGGAGGTCTTGCCACCCGCGGCAGCGAACTTTCTTTCGGAGATTATGGGTTGAAAGCCATTGACCGTGGCTGGCTTACGGCCATTCAAATTGAGGCCGCACGTGTGGCTTTAACGCGCCATGTCAAACGCGGGGGAAAAATCTGGATGCGTGTTTTTCCCGATAAGGCCTATAGCAAAAAACCGGCGGAAACCCGCATGGGAAAAGGCAAAGGCGCCCCGGAATATTATGTGGCGGTGGTGAAGCCCGGCCGTGTTCTTTTTGAAATGGGAGGAATCCCGGAGCAGCTGGCAAAATCCGCCATGCGGCTTTGTGCGCACAAGATTCCTTTCCGTACTAAATTTGTAAAACGAGTAGGAGTTTAATCCCATGAAGGTGCAGGAATTAAGAGGGCTTTCGGTTGACGAACTCGCAGAGAAGCTGAATCAGCTGAAAAAATCGCTGATGCAATACCGGTTTCAATCCAAAACGGGAAAATTGGAACAGCAATCTTCCATCCCCAATGTCCGTCGTGATATTGCCCGGGTTATGACCCTCATCAATGAGCAAAGGAAAAGCGAAGGCGCAAAGAAATGAATACTCCAGAAAAAGTAAAATATCAGGGACTGACCCGTGAAGGTACGGTCATCAGCGATAAAATGCAGAAAACGATTGTGGTGGAAGTCACCCGTGTGATGCAGCATCCCGAATATAAGAAAGTCGTGCGCAAAAAAGTAAAATACGCCGCTCACGACGAAAATAATCAGGCAAAGCTCGGAGACAAAGTTCAAATCATGCAAACGCGTCCGATTTCTAAAAGCAAACGCTGGCGCTTGGTCAAGGTACTGCCCCAATGATTCAAATGAGATCGATTTTAGAAATTGCCGATAATAGCGGCGCGAAAAAGGCCTCCATGATCGGTGTTATCGGCCGTCACGGAAAGCGCATTGCCGAAGTGGGCGACATTATTACCGCTAACATCAAAGAAGCCCTTCCGGATGGCACGGTGAAAAAAGGAGAAGTGGTGAAAGCGGTGATTGTAAGAACGCGTTCGCCGATACGCCGTAAAGACGGTTCGACCGTAAAGTTTTCTTCCAATGCGATGGTTTTAATCGATAATCAAAAAAATCCTCGCGGAACGCGTATTTTTGGACCTGTTGCCCGCGAACTCAGAGACCGGGAATTTACCAAAATTATTTCCCTGGCTCCTGAGGTGGTGTAATCATGAAAATTAAAAAAGACGATCAGGTTTTGGTGATTCTGGGTAAAGACAAGGGCAAAAAAGGCCGCGTCATGAAGGTTTATCCTTCCGAAAGCCGGCTCCTTGTGGAAAAAGTGAATTATTATAAGAAGGCGCTCCGGCGCAGTCAGCAAAATCCCAAGGGAGGGATTGCTCAAATCGAAGGGAAAATTGCAGTGGCCAATGTTCAGCTGGTCTGCCCCCGGTGTTCCAAGCCGACCCGGGTAAGTTACGGCATTCTGGCCGACGGGACCAAACAACGTAATTGTAAGAAATGCCACGAAATTATTTGAAAGAAAATATGACGACAAAAAATCAAATTCCAAAGATTCTCGACAAATACCGCTCCGAAGTGCTGCCGGTGCTGATGGAGGAATTTCAGTATCAGAATGTGATGGAAATTCCGAAACTTCAGAAAATCGTGGTCAATATGGGCGTCAAAGAAGGGGCGCAGGATATTAAGATTCTCGATCAGGCTGCGGTAGAACTGGGGCGTATTACGGGCCAAAAGCCGGTTGTTGCCCGCGCAAAGAAATCGATCGCAGCCTTTAAACTCCGCGAAGGTTCTCCGATCGGCCTTAAGGTGACTTTGCGCAGTTCCCGGATGTATGAATTTCTTGACCGTCTTTTTAATATCGCAATGCCCCGCATCCGCGATTTCCGCGGTTATTCGGAGAAAAGTTTTGACGGCCGCGGCAATTACACACTCGGCATTACGGAGCAAATTATTTTTCCCGAAGTGGAATTCGACAAAATCAAAAAGGTTCAGGGTATGGACGTCACCTTTGTCACGACGGCCAAATCCGACAAAGAAGGCAAAAGGCTTTTGGAGCTTTTGGGCCTTCCCTTTAGAAAAAACTAAGGATGATTCATGGCTAAAAAATGTTTGGTCGTAAAACAAAAACGCGAACCTAAATATGCGGTTCAAAAATACAATCGCTGCCGCCAATGCGGCCGCCCGCGCGGTTTCATCCGGAAATTCGGTGTTTGCCGTATTTGTTTTCGCGAGCTCGCCAACCAGGGAATGATTCCTGGCGTGGTGAAATCCAGCTGGTAACAGGTTTAAAGGAGAGATTCAATGCCTTGTACAGATTTTATTGCTGATTTTTTGACGGTCATCCGGAACGCTTCGAAAGCGCGCAAGGAAAAGGTGACGATTCCGGCTTCTAATATGGCCATCAAAGTCGCAGAAATTTTGAAAGAAGAAGGCTTTGTGGAAAATGTCAAAGTTTTCACCGAAGGTAAAAAACGGTTCATCCGCATTCATTTGAAATACATTCATGGCCGTAAGCCCGCCATTCAGGGGCTTCGAAAGATTTCAACCCCGGGCCGGCGCTGGTATGTCGCAAGCGAAGAAATCCCGCGCGTTCAGGGCGGTTTGGGGATTGCGATTGTGTCCACCTCGCAAGGGGTTTTGGCGGACACGAAGGCCCGTCAGCTCAATTTGGGCGGCGAATTAATCTGCAAAGTTTGGTAAACGAGGATATTTATGTCGCGCGTTGGAAAAAAACCAGTGATTGTGCCGGGTGGCGTAAAAGTCAATATGCAGGGGCAGACTTTGAGTGTTCAAGGCCCCAAAGGAAAACTTGATCTCGCGATTCATCCCCGGATGAAAATAAGCGTTAAGCCGGAAGAGGTTTTGGTCCAGCGGCCTACCAATATCCGCACCGACCGCGCGCTTCACGGCCTGACCCGCAATTTGATTAACAATATGGTTCAGGGAGTGACTCAAGGTTACATCAAAGAATTAGAAATTGTCGGGGTCGGATTTAAAGCTCAGGTTAAGGGAAGGATTCTGAATCTTGCGCTTGGTTTTACCCATCCGATTGATTTTTCCATTCCCGAAGGCGTGGAAATCAAATGTCCTAACCCCACCCGTATGGTGGTTTCAGGCATTGACAAACAAAAAGTAGGTGAAACCGCGGCCCAGATCCGGCGGTTTTATGAACCTGAACCTTATAAAGGTAAAGGGATTTCATATGTCGGCGAACAGATTCGCCGTAAGCAAGGCAAGACCGTAGGGTAAGAGAGAGGGACGCCATGTTAGTTAAAGAAGCTGGAAGAATCAAAAGACACAGAAGAATTCGTAAAAAACTCTTGGGCACGCCGGAACGGCCGCGTCTTACCGTACACCGTTCTGCCAAGAATATTTATGTGCAGATTATCGATGACACGAAAGCCCAAACGCTTTTTTCTTTTTCCACGGCGGATAAAAAATTTATCCAGACTGCTCCCAAAAAGGGAAAGGTCGCCAAGGCGGAAAAGCTCGGAGAATTTTTTGCCGGTAATATGAAAGAAAAAGGAATCAAAAAAGTTGCCTTTGACCGCGGCGGATATCTCTATCATGGCCGGGTCAAAGCGCTCGCCGAATCGTTACGAAAAAATGGTATTGAATTCTAAATGACGACCAAAAAAGGAGAAACTCCGTTGGAGGAAACAGTTCAAGCCCAAGCCGTTCAAGAAGGTCAGACACCTGTCGTGGCACCTGCGCCGGTTGAAAGTCGGGTCATGACGCAACAAACTCAAGCCGCTGCTTTTGAAAAAGTAATTCAGGTCAATCGTTGCGCAAAGGTTGTCAAAGGCGGCCGGCGCTTTCATTTTAGCGCGCTGGTCGTGGTCGGTAACGGTGCGGGCGAAATTGGGTATGCCCTGGGAAAAGCCAACGAGGTTGCCGATGCCATTCGCAAAGGATTGGTTGCGGCGCAAAAGAAAAAAATAAAAATTAAAATGAAGGGCACCACGATTCCTCATGAAGTGATAGGGCGTTATGGAGCCGCTAAAGTGCTTCTTCGTCCCGCCGCTCCCGGTACCGGCATTATTGCGGGCGGCGCGGTTCGTGCTATTTGTGAATCCTGTGGGATTAAAGATATTTTGACCAAAAGTTTGGGAAGTGATAATTCCATCAATGTGTTAAAAGCTACGGTGGAAGGTCTGAAAAGTCTGGTTGATTCGCGCGAGCGCGATGAAATGACGCCGCCGGCATCCCAAGAAAAGAATTAATTATGAGAGCAAAATTACCTTATAAGAAAAAAAGAAAACGGCTTGGATGCGGCATTGGTTCCGGACACGGAAAAACGTCGACCAAAGGTCATAAGGGACAGCGCGCACGTTCCGGAGTTTCTTTCCGGGCAGGTTTTGAAGGCGGACAAAACCCTCTTTACCGCCGTCTTCCGAAACGCGGATTTAATAATAAGGAATTCAAAACGGAATACGCCATTATTAATCTTGAAAGTCTCGCGGCCTTAAATGAAAAAGAAATAACTCCGGAAAATTTGCTTCATCTCGGGGTGATTAAAAAAATCAAAAGTGGTCTCAAAGTCCTTGGTTCCGGGAAGCTCGACCGGCCGCTTGTGGTTAAAGCGCACCGTTTCAGTGAATCGGCCAAAGCCGCCATCACACAAGCAGGCGGCCAAGCGGTAATTATTTAAGGACTCATGATTCAGGCCTTTACCAATATTTTCAAAGTTCCTGAATTACGGCAAAAAGTTTTATTCACGCTTTTTATTATTGTGATTTACCGCATTGGGGCTTATGTCCCAACTCCCGGCATTGACGGGACGGCACTGGCGAGATTTTTTCAATCGATTTCGCGTACTCCGGGCGGACAGCTCTTTGGCATCATGGGAATGTTTTCAGGGGGAGCCCTGCAAAAGGCGACTATTTTCGCTCTCGGGATTATGCCCTATATTTCGGCGTCGATTATTCTCCAGCTTTTGACGGTGGTGATTCCGGCGCTTGAAAAATTGGCCAAAGAAGGCGAAGAAGGCCGGAAAAAAATCATTCAATACACCCGCTACGGCACGATTGTCCTGAGCATTATTCAGACGTTTTTTATCGCGCTTTGGCTGGAAAATCCCAATGCCTTTCAGGGAACGGTGATTGTACCCAATCCCGGATGGGGATTCCGGTTAATGACCATGCTGACGCTCACCACCGGCTCAGCCTTCATCATGTGGCTCGGAGAACAAATCGATCAATACGGGATCGGAAACGGGATGTCGATTATTATCACGGCCGGTATTATCGAATCGATACCGACGGCTCTTTGGCAAACTTATATTTTACTTTCGCCTTTTGATCCGTCCCGCCAGCAATTGGCTTGGTGGAAATTCGCCCTGATGATTGCGCTTTTTGTCGGCACCGTGGTCGGAGTCATTCTTATTATTCAGGGGCAAAGAAAAATTCCGGTTCAATACGCCAAACAAATTCGCGGCAACCGGATGTACGGCGGTCAAAGCACTTATTTGCCGCTTAAGGTCAATCAGGCAGGAGTCATTCCGATTATTTTTGCGCAGTCTGTGATTTTATTTCCGGCCACCATTGCCGGTTTTTTCCCGAAAGCCGGGGCACTAACGTCGGCCGCGCGGCACTTGGCGCATGGCACCGTGACTTATGATGTGATTTACGCACTTTTGATTTTGTTTTTTACGTTCTTTTATACGGCGATTACATTTAATCCGATCGAGGTTAGTGATAATTTGCAGAAATTCGGCGGTTTTATCCCGGGCATACGGCCGGGGCGAAATACGGCAGAATATTTGGATTATGTGATGACGCGCATTGCCGCAAGCGGCGCGATATTTTTGGCGATCATCGCACTTTTCCCAAGCATTATTTCATCGCCTAAGATTTTGAATATTCCGTTTCTCATCGCCAGCTTTTTCGGCGGTACGGGACTTTTGATTATCGTAGGGGTGGTGCTCGATACGATGAAGCAGATTGAATCGCAGCTTCTCATGCGCCACTACGAAGGCTTTATTAAAAAAGGTAAACTGAAAGCGCGCCGGTAATAAAATGAGGTTGATTCACCTAGGACCCCCGGGTGCCGGTAAAGGCACACATGCGAAAATCCTAAGTGAGAAATATCAAATTCCTCATTTGGCGGCGGGCGATATTTTACGGCGTAACATTCGTGAGAAAACGCCGCTCGGTCTAAAGGCGAAGGACGTCATTGAGCGCGGAGAGCTGGTATCTGATTCTCTCGTCAATCAAATGATGATCGAAGAGATTCGTCAGGCCGGGGTTCACAAAGGTTTTATCTTGGATGGTTATCCGAGAACGCGCAAACAAGCCGAAGCCCTGGATGATTTTTTAAATAAACAGAAGGCCAAGCTTGAGGCGGTTTTGAATTTTGTGACGACCGAAGATGTGATTGTGGACCGGCTTTCCGGACGCCGGGTTTGTTCCCAGTGCGGGAAAAATTATCACATCCGCAACATTCGGCCGAAAAAAGAAGGCATTTGCGATACATGCGGGGTTGCGCTCGTACAGCGCAAGGATGATCAGCCCGAGACGATCAGCAACCGGTTGAAGGTTTACCGTAAAGAAACGGAACCGCTCATCGGTTATTACGCGAAAAAAAGGCTTTTGTGGGAAGTTTCCGGGGATCATGACGTGCCGGAATTGCAGCAGGAAATAAGCGAGCTCTTTGAAAGGTTGAACCTTAAGCCGTGATCTCACTGAAGTCCAAACGTGAGGTAGAAATCATGCGCGAGGCCGGGAATATTTTGAAAGAAGTTTTCCGGAAAGTGAAACCCGCGGTGAAGGCCGGCGTAACGACCGCAGAACTTGATGACATCGCCGAAGCCGTTATTCGCGAGCAGGGCGGGGAACCGGCCTTTAAAGGATACCGGGGTTTTCCGAGAACGGCTTGTATTTCGATTAATGAAGAAGTGGTTCACGGCATTCCCGGTTTGAAACGTTTGAAAGATCAAGACCTCGTAAGTTTTGATATCGGCGCCAAAGTGAACGGCTATTATGCGGACGCGGCGAGAACCTGGCCGGTCGGACAAGTCACGAGCGCCAAACAACAGCTGATCGATACGGCGCGTGAAGCCATGCTGGCAGGCCTCGACGCCTATCAGCCCGGATGCCGCATCGGGGATTTATCGCATGCGATTCAAAAATTAATCGAATCGCGGGATTTCGGCGTGGTACGCGATTATGTGGGGCACGGTATCGGACGCAATATTCATGAAGAGCCGCAAGTGCCTAATTATGGGCGGGCCGGACAAGGACCGAGAATCGAACCCGGACTTGTTTTGGCGATTGAGCCGATGGTGACCGAAGGCCGTTATGAAGTGGAGCTTCTTAAAGATGGTTGGACCGTGGTCACCAAAGACGGAAAATACGCGAGTCATTATGAAGATACGATTGCTTTTACAGAGTCCGGATATCTCAATCTAACCGGAGAATAAACGTTGCCTAAAGAAGATTCTATTGAAGTTGAAGGAACCGTGATCGAGCCGCTTCCCAATGCGATGTTCCGGGTTGAGCTTGAAAACGGGCATAGGGTTTTGGCCCATATTTCGGGAAAAATGAGAATGAATTACATTCGCATTCTTCCGGGAGACAAAGTGAAAGTGGAGCTTTCTCCTTATGATTTGACGCGCGGACGCATTACCTTCCGCGTAAAATAAAGAAAAGGAATCGATATGAAAGTCAGAAGTTCAGTAAAACGTATTTGTGAAAATTGTAAAATTATACGCCGCAAGCGCATTGTGTACGTGATTTGCACGAATCCCAAGCACAAACAGCGCCAGGGATAAGCGGATCTAAGGAGAACGGAATTTATGCCACGTCTTATCGGAGTTGATATTCCAAGGGAAAAAAGGGTGATTATCGCCCTGACTTATCTTTATGGGGTCGGAAAAACTTTGTCCCGGAAGATTTTGGACGAAGCAAAAATCGATCACAGCAAGCGGGCCAAAGATTTGACGGAAAAAGAAGTTTCTCAAATCACCACCATCATTCAAAAGCATTTCAAGGTGGAAGGGGATTTGCGGCGGGAAATCCAGCAGAATATCAAACGTCTGATGGATATCCGCTCGTATCGCGGCAGCCGTCATTTGAAAGGCCTTCCGGTTCGCGGCCAGAGAACTCATACGAATTCCAGGACGCGTAAAGGACCGAGAAAAACTATCGGGGGGCTTAATAAAAAGCCGCCCTCGCCCAAATAAGATTTAGAGGAGAACAGAATGGCAAAGAAGAAAAAAGTAAAACATGTCGCACGCGGAGTCGCCCACATTACGGCGAGTTTCAATAATACGATTGTGACCATTAGCGATCCGCAGGGAAATGCGATTTGCTGGTCGTCGGCGGGAGCCGCAGGTTTCAAGGGATCGAAAAAATCGACTCCTTTTGCCGCCCAAATTGCTTCCGAGCAGGCCGCCAAAAAGGCCCTCGAATTCGGCATGAAAGAAGTGGAAGTTTATATCAAAGGACCGGGCTCAGGCCGGGAATCCGCCATTCGCGCGCTTCAAGCCGCGGGACTTCAAATCAGCGCTATTCATGATATTACGCCGATTCCGCATAACGGATGCCGGCCGCCCAAGAGAAGGAGAGTTTAAGCCATGGGAAGATACCGAGGAGCGGTTAACCGGCTGTCGCGGCGTGAAGGGGTTAATCTTTTTTTAAAATCCAGCATGCGCCGTAACGACGATAAATTCCGCGAAAGATTGTCCCAGCCTCCGGGCCAGCACGGTGCCAAACGCCAGAAGCTTTCCGACTATGGAACCCAGCTGCGTGAAAAACAGAAAATGAAAAGAATTTACGGAGTGATGGAAAAGCAGTTCCGGGTTTTCTTTCAGCGCGCTTCGCAAAAACGCGGTGCCACCGGGGAAATTTTGATTCAGCTTCTTGAAAGACGGCTTGATAATGTGGTTTACCGGCTTACTTTTGCCGCAACCCGCCGGGAAGCGCGTCAAATGGTAAGTCATGGCCTTATTTTTGTAAACGGTCGTCCTGTGAATGTTGCTTCTTATATTGTAAAACCGGGAGAAAAAATCACCCCGCGTCCCAAAGAAGCAAATATGAACCGTGTGAAAGCCCAGCTTGAAAAATGGCAGGACTTAACCATTCCGGATTGGCTTTCGCTGGACCGTAATACCTTAGAAGCAAAAATAGAACGCATGCCCACTAAAGGGGATGCCGCATTGCCGGTTGAAGAATCGTTGATCGTAGAGTTGTATTCAAAATAAAGTTTTAAAAAATCTCTTAGGAGGAATTCCATGGGAATCCGCTGGAAAACATTTGAAATGCCGAAACGTCTTGAAGTCGAAAAGGCGACACTTACTCCCACTTACGGGAAGTTTGTGGCCGAGCCTTTTGAAAGGGGATACGGCACAACGATCGGAAACGCTCTTCGGCGCGTTTTGATTTCATCGATTGAAGGGGCTGCCATCACCAATATTAAAATCGACGGCATGCTTCATGAATTCTCCGCCATTGACGGAGTCCTTGAAGACGGGGCTCAGATTGTGCTCAATATCAAAAGGCTCGTCCTTAAATATCACGGCAAAGGCCCGAAGAAGATTTTTATTGATACCAAAAAAGTGGGGCCTGTCACAGCGCGTGATATTCACGCGGATGAGACGATCGAGATCATCAATCCGGATCTCGTGATTTGCACGCTCACCAAAGACATTCCGCTTAAAGTCGAGATGGAAATAGGCCGTGGGCGCGGTTATGTGCCTGCCGACCGGAATAAACAGGAAGGTTCTCCTATCGGAGTGGTGCCGGTGGATTCTATTTTCTCACCGATTACCAAGGTGAATTTCACCGTGGAAAATACCCGTGTGGGACAAATTACGGATTATGACCGTTTGATCCTTGAAGTTTGGACCAACGGGGCCATGAATCCGGAAGAGGCCCTTCTGTATGCTTCCAATATTCTTCAGCGCCATCTGGATATTTTCGTCAATTACGGCGAGCTTCCCGAAGAAGAAGAGGAAGAAGAGGAAAAACAAGATGATCATTTTAAAGAACTGATCGCAAAACCCATCAGTGAGCTTGAGCTTTCGGTGCGAAGCGCCAATTGCCTGGAAGCCGCCAATATCAAAACCATCGGTGACCTCGTTAAGAAAAGCGAAGCGGAAATGCTCAAATACAAGAATTTCGGGAAGAAATCCTTGTCGGAAATCGCGGGCATTCTGACCACCATGGGGCTTTCACTCGGCATGAACGTGGAAGAAAAGCTTCAGGGAAAAAATAATTCGAGCGCGCCGCAGCCGGCAGCTTCTTAACCTATAGCGTCATTCTGCCCTAAAGGGCTGTCCTGACTTCCCATAAACTATTTATCGAAGTCATGGGCTGAGGCCGAAGGCCGAAGAATCTCGTAAATGAGATCCTTCACTTCGTTCAGGATGACGAATAATAAATTTACCGAAGTAGATCGAGGAGATATGAGACACGGAAGATTAAGAAGAAAACTTGGAGTTAAAAGCCAGCATCGTAAGGCACTCTTACGCAATCTCGTTCAAAGCCTTGTGATTCACAAAAGGATTTTTACGACAGTTGCCAAAGCCAAAGAGGCCAGCGCTTTTGCCGATCAAATGGTGACTTTAGCCAAGCGTGGCGGACTTTCAAGTCACAGGCTTCTGATTTCGCGTCTCGGATCTCAACAGGCGGCAAAGACTTTGATCACGCAAATCGCGCCTGCCTTTAAAGACCGGCAGGGAGGCTATACCCGCGTGTTAAAAGTCGGTTTTAGGCCGGGGGACGCTGCGGATACGGCGCTTCTTGAATTTTCCACCTTTATTGAATCGCCTGAAAAGAAGAAGGCCCAAAAGCCCAAAAAAGAAGGCAAAATCAAAGAAACCGAAGCTCCTCAAAAAGTGAAAGAGAAAAAAGTCGAACATATTCACGAGGAGAAAAAGCATCCGTCTCGTGAAGAAAAGGCCGAAGCTCCCAAAAAGGCCGAGAAAAAAGAGTCCGAGAAAAAGGGCGGATTCTTAAATACCTTGCGGAAATTTCTCAAAGGCGACGAAGACAAAAAGTCCTAACATGGACTCTCATCCTTCCAAGGCAATTCCTCGCCGCGGCGAGGAATCCCAATCTTCCTTTACATTAGCTAAGCGTGTGCTTTCTGTCGCTCCTTCCGTAACACTTGCCATTGCCGCCAAGGCCAAAGAAATGCAGGCCCAGGGCATCAAAGTGCTTTCGCTCAGTGCGGGCGAACCCGATTTCGATACTCCCGAATATATCAAACAAGCTGCCGTGGATGCCCTTGCGAAAGGGATGACCAAATACACGCCGGCCATCGGAACCATTGAACTTCGTAAAGCTATTGCCGCTAAACTAAAGCGCGATCAAGATCTCGATTTTCCGCCTTCACAAATTATTGTCGGTACGGGCGCCAAGCACGCCATTTTCAATGTTCTCTTCGCCCTGCTCAATCCCGGCGATGAAGTTTTAATCCCGACTCCTTTTTGGCTGAGCTACCCTGAAATGGTGACGGTGCTGGGCGGCCGTTCCACCTTTCTGAAGACAACAGAAGCAACGGATTTTAAACTCACTCCCGAGATTCTTAAAAAATCGCTTACACAAAATTCTAAAATTTTGATTCTTAATTCTCCCTCGAATCCTACGGGCGCGGTTTATTCACGTCAGGAACTTTTAGATTTAATCTCGGTCATTAAAAATTTTCCGCAGCTTGTGATTTTGTCGGATGAAATTTATGAAAAATTGATTTTCGACGGTCAAAAACACGAATCCATCGCTTCCCTTAATACGGAAATCGCCAAACGCACGGTGATTGTCAACGGCATGAGCAAGGCTTATTCCATGACAGGATGGCGCCTTGGTTATGCGGCCTGTCCTGATAAGGGACTGGCCGAAGCTGTAGGCAGCATTCAAAGTCACTCGACTTCTAATCCTACCTCGTTTGCGCAAGCGGGGGGCGTCACTGCTTTGGAAAAAGGGGATGAGGATGCCCGTAAAATGTGCCAGGTTTTCCAAAACCGCCGCGATTTGATTTTCGGCAAAATCTCCAAAATCAAAGGCCTGAAGCCGTTTAAACCGCAAGGGGCTTTCTATTTATTCGTCAATATCGCCGGAACCGGCATTGATTCTGTGACCCTTTCCAACCGTCTGCTTGAAGAAGCCCATGTGGCTGTAGTTCCCGGCAAACCCTTTGGTAGCGATGAGCATATCCGCCTTAGCTTTGCCGCTTCCGACAATGTCCTGATCGAAGCCTCCGAACGTATCGCCTCCTGGCTCGCGAAGAAATAATTTCCTTGCTTCATGTTCAGAGATAAAGCCCAGCACTCGTAGCTCCGGCTTTGGAAAAGTGCTAACATACTCTCCGTGCAAATTCAAAAATTAAAAACCGGCCAAAACTTAGATCGCAATCAGCTGGTTGAAATTCTGACCGGCATGCGATACACCCGGCATGAATTTGTCGCCAAGCCGGGGGAATTTGCCCTCCGAGGCGGCATTTTTGACATTTATCCCATGACTTACCGCGCTCCCGTGAGGCTTGAATTTGAAGCCGACACCATTAGCGCCATTCGTGATTTTTCTCCCGCCGAAGGCAAATCCATGACACTTTTCGATGAGCTTTACCTCATTCCCGTCACGGAAAGTTTCGAGAAAAAAATCTCCCGTTACAGCGAACGCTTTGATTCTTTTGAACCCTTAACTCAAGTCACAGACCTTGAGCCGGGGGATTATGTGGTTCATTTTCATTACGGTATCGGAAAATTCCTGGGAACAAAAACCATTCAAGTGGAAGGCAAGCGCGAAAAACATATGGCCCTTGAATATGCCAATCGGGAAATTCTTTATCTTGGAATCAAGGAACCGGTGGAGCGCTATATCGGCGGCGAGGGAACGGCACCGCGCCTCACCAAACTTAACACGAAAGAATGGGAGAAGATAAAAGCCAAAACGCGCCTTGCCATTAACCGTGTGGCCAAGGACATGATTGAGCTTCAAGCCAAACGCAAGCTTTTGCAAGGCCGCGCTTTTCCCAAAGACCAGCCTTGGCAGAAACAATTTGAAGGGGAATTTCCTTTTGAAGAAACTCCGGATCAAAATAAAGCCCTCGCGGAAGTTAAGCATGACATGGAAAGTAATCGTCCCATGGATAGACTTCTCTGCGGCGACGTGGGCTATGGAAAAACCGAGGTGGCCATGCGTGCCGCCTTCAAAGCGGTGATGGGAGGAAGGCAGGTGGCGATTTTGGTTCCGACCACGGTCTTAGCCGAACAGCATTATCTGGTTTTTAAATCGCGCCTGAAAAATTTTCCGGTGACTGTGGAAGTTTTATCGCGCTTTCGCTCGAAGAAAGAACAAACAGGGATTATTGCTTCTCTCAAAGAGGGAACTACGGATATTGTCATTGGTACGCATCGATTGGTTTCCAAAGACATCAAAATCAAAAATCTGGGACTTGTGATCATTGATGAAGAACAGCGTTTCGGTGTAAAACACAAAGAAAGATTGAAACATTTGCGGGAGCTGGTCGACGTGCTGACCCTGACGGCGACCCCCATTCCCCGCACGCTTTACATGTCGCTTGTCGGCGTGCGCGATATGTCCGTCATCAACACCCCTCCTCAAAACCGCATGCCGATTGAAACTTATGTGCTGGAATATGATGAAAATAGAATCCGCCAAGCCTTTGAGCGGGAACTGGCGCGCGGCGGACAAATTTACTTTGTGCATAATCGGGTCGGGTCCATTGAAAAAATCGCAGAAAATTTAAAAAAACTTCTCCCGCAAGTACGTTTTGGCGTGGCTCACGGCCAAATGCAGCCCGCAACTCTGGAACAAATCATGGGAGACTTTCTTGAAAAGAGAATTGATTGTTTGATTTCGACCAATATTATCGAATCCGGCCTCGACATTCCCAATGTGAATACCATTCTCGTGAACCGGGCCGATGCCTTTGGGCTTGCCGAGCTTTATCAGCTCCGCGGCCGCGTGGGACGATTTCAGGAAAGGCGCCAAGCCTATGCTTATTTTCTCGTGCCTAAAAATTGGGTGATGACTCAAGACGCCGAGAAAAGGCTGGCCGCGATTGAACGCTTTACCGAACTTGGTTCCGGCTTCAAAATCGCCCTGGAAGATTTGGAAATCCGGGGTGCCGGTAATCTCCTCGGCCATGAACAAAGCGGATTCATTCATGCCGTCGGTTTTGACCTCTATTGCCGCATGCTTAAACAGGCGATTGAACAGGAGGAGAAAAGCCGCTAAAAAGGTACCTGGTACCTTTTGAATTGGTCCGCCGGCGGGCCAATTGGAGGCGATTTTGCAGGGTTGAAAACGAGCGCAAGCTGTGATATAAGAATGACTTCCATGAGAAATATTTTCCTTCTTTTGCTTACGATTTCCCTTCTTCCGCCGGCCTTTGCCGAATCCCCACGGCAGCTTCTCGACCGGGTGGTCGCGGTGGTCAATGACGAGCCCATTACTCAAAGCGAACTCGACCTTCTTTTAAGGCCGGTTTATGAACATTATCGCAAGGAATATAAAGGCGATATGCTGGCTGAAAAACTGGATGACGCCCGTCAAAAACTCCTTAATCAATTAATTGAAGACCGGCTCGTGATTCAAGAGGCTAAGACGCGCGGCATTGAAGCGGATCCCGTAGAACTCGAAAAAGAACTCGAAGGACTTAAAGGCCGCATGCAAGGGCAAAAAAAATTGGAAGATGCTTTGAGCGAAGAAGGCCTGACCATGACCGCGATGAAAGAACAGCTTAAAAAACAGCTCATGATCCGTAATCTCCAGGATCAGGAAATCCGCGCCAAGGTGGTGGTTTCGCCGGTTGAAATCGAAGAGTATTACACCTCGCATCCGGATGAATTCGCCGGGCAGGAGCGTTTGAAGGTGCGCTCCATTACGCTTACCAAAAATGATGAAGCGCGCGAAAAGGGGACTTTGGATGAAATGGCGAAAGCCAAAATTGAAGATCTGTACAAAAAAGTCAAGGCCGGCGCTAATTTTGAAGAGCTCGCCAAAAATTTTTCCCAGGATTCTAATACTCAAAATGGGGGACTTTCCGATTGGGTGAGGCGCGGTGAAATGATTCCGGTCATCGACGATATTATTTTCAACCTTCCCTCCGGTCAAATTTCAGAAATCGTGGAAACTCCCATGGGGTATCATATTTTCCGCATTGAAGAAAAAGAAGAAGGAAAGAAAAAATCCCTGGAAGATGCCCGCCATGAAATCCACCAAAAGATTTATCAGAAAGAGGCCGCCAAGCGTTTTCGTGAATGGATGCAGGAACTCAAACGAAACGCCTATATCTCCGTGCGCTGATGCCTAAACCCGTGATCGCCATAACCCCCGGAGACCCCGGAGGCATTGGCCCCGAAGTCATCGCCAAAACTTTCCGCGCGTTTCCCAAGTCCCAATCATGCCGCTATCTTTTAATCGGAAGCCGCGCGCCTTTTGAATTTCTTGAAAAACGATTTGGTTTAAAACTGAAAATCGATTTTCTCGAGATTGATCAATCCGGTTTTGATGCCGGACAAATCTCGAAACGAAATGCCGTGACGGCTTACCGCTCACTCGAAATCGCAACCCGGCTTGCCCGGCAAGGAAAAATTCAGGCGCTTGTCACGGCTCCCGTGAATAAATCCGCGATGAAGCTGGTGGATAAAAATTTCCACGGCCATACCGAGTTTCTTGCCGCGCGCGCGGCGGCTAAACAATTCGCCATGATGTTTGTCAGCAACCGTTTGAAAGTCACCCTGGTGACAATTCATGTACCGCTGGCAAGCGTGAGCCGACTTCTTAAACCGGATATGATTTTTGAAAAAATATTTCTCACCGACCGATTCTTGAAAAAATATTTCAAAATGAAATCACCGCGGCTTGCTGTCTGCGCTTTAAATCCGCACGGCAGGGAATGCGGCACCGAAGAAGATAGAGTCATTGTCCCCGCCCTTAAAAAAGCCAAACGTTCAGGAATCCGGGTGGAGGGGCCTTTGCCCGGCGATCAGGTTTTTTTCGACGCCTATCACGGAAAATATGACGGGGTTATCAGCATGTATCACGATCAGGGTCTCGCCCCTTTCAAACTTATTGCCTTCCGCGACGGGGTGAATGTCACTCTCGGCCTTCCTTATATCCGCACGTCTCCCGATCACGGCACGGCCTTTGACATTGCCTATCAAGGAAAGGCCGATCCGGTTTCTTTTCAAAGTGCCCTTGGACTCGCCGAAAAACTTGTCCGTTAACTTGTCCATTAAATTATGCCGACTCAAATAGAGCTTCTCAAAAAATACGGGCTTTCTGTTCAGGGGCATATCGGCCAGCATCTTTTGATCGATCCTAATACGCAAAAAAAAATTGTGGACCTTCTCGATTTGAATTCCCGCGACTGTGTGTTTGAAATCGGGCCCGGCCTCGGGGCTTTGACGGGGGAAATTTTGAAACGCGGCGCCCGTGTGATTTGTGTCGAAAAAGACGCGCGATTTGTGGAGATTCTTAAAAAAGAATTCATTCAAAATGACAATGAGAACCTTAAAATCGTTCACGGTGATGCCCTCAAAACGGATTGGAGAAAAATCCTTAAAACTAAAAATTCAAAGCAAAAATTTAAATTCATCAGCAATCTGCCTTATTACATGACAACCCCCATTCTTTTCAAGCTGATCGAAGAAAGAAAGTTTTTTTTCAAGGCAGTTTTAACCCTGCAAAAAGAAGTGGCCGAGCGCATTCTGGCCATGCCCGGCAGTAAAGATTACAGCCGTTTGACTCTCGGCGTGCGTTTTTACGGGGATGTCGAGCGGGCCTTCAATATATCGCCTCACTGTTTTGCCCCGCCCCCGGAAGTGGAATCCACAACGCTTGTGTTGACCTTTTTGTCCGAATCAAAACTTCCGAAAGTCGATCAAAAGCTTCTTTTTCATATCATTCAAACGGCATTCAGCCAAAGGAGAAAAACCCTGCTTCATCTTTTAAGCCATGATGTCTCGCTTAAACTCGATCGAAAGACATGGATGGCCATTCTTCAATCTTTGAGAATTCCCGAAAAAATCAGGGGAGAAGAACTCTTGCTGAAAGACTATTTGGCACTGGCCTCTGAGATTGCTTCGTCGGCTTCGCCTCCTCGCAATGACAAATTCTAACGATTATCATTTCATCACTCAGTGGAACGTAACCGGTGCTATTGAAACTGTTTACGATATTCTCGATGACCCGCTTCACTACCCGGATTGGTGGTTTCCCGGCTATTTAACCTCCCGGGAATTGAATTTTCCCGCCGGCGGGAAAATTGGGCGCAGAGTTTTATTTGAGCTTAAAAGTGTTATTCCTTACCGTCTTTCATGGCAAATCGAAAGCGTGGAAGAATTCCGGCCTCACCGTTTGGCGGCCCGTTCTACGGGAGATTTTGTGGGCGAGGGAATATGGACTTTGAGCCAGGAAAACGGCGTCGTGAAAGTGATTTTCGATTGGAAAATCCGGGTTGAAAAACCGTTTTTAAAATTTTTTTCGCCGCTCTTACGGCCATTTTTTACTTGGAACCATCACAAGGTGATGGCGGCGGGCGAAGCGGGTCTCAAGAAAAAATTAAAATCCAATGACTGATATCTCCCAAACGATAATCGAAAAAGAATTCCGCTGCCGGCGCTGCAACGAATGCTGCCGCCAGCCGGGATTTGTTTATCTTCAAAAAGGCGAGGCTGAGAGAATCGCAGCCTTCTTGAATTTAGAAATCTATGATTTTACGGACCGTTTTTGCGATTTTCAGGAAAGAACACGGCTTGTCTTGAAGAAAAAAGAAGGCGAAACCTGTATTTTTTTGGAAAATGACGGCTGCTCGATTCACTCTGTCAAACCCGGCCAGTGCTTGGATTTTCCGGTCAAATGGAGAACCGTGAAGAGTTTTAACTACTGCATAGGATTAAAAACACTAAACGGAGGAAAATAAAATGCAATTTATTTTAAAAACCATTCTATCGGGAATTATCATCGCTTTTGCCTCTTGGCTTGCCGGCAAAAGGCCGGTGCTTGCGGGATTTGTCATCGCCCTTCCGCTCATGTCGATTTTGAGCATTCTTTTTTCTTATCTGGAATACAGGGACATGGAAAAGATTAATCAATTTGCGGTTTCGATTCTGGTTGGAGTGCCGCTATCCCTCACTTTTTTCATTCCTTTTATCCTGAATAGATGGCTGAAAATGGGATTTCTCCCGACGTATCTTTCGGCGCTTGGCCTTCTCACCCTGGCCTATTTTCTCCATCAAATGATTTTCAAAACTCAGTTTTTCCGTTAAAATCACGCCCAACCTAAAGGAGCTGCTATGGCGCAACGCATTATTTCGTTTCACTACACCCTTCTGAACAACTTGGGAGAAACTATTGATTCTTCGCGACAAGGGGAGCCTTTTCCTTTTATGGAAGGGGCCCGGCAAATTATTCCGGGACTTGAAAAAGAAATTGTCAGGTTACAGGCCGGAGCAAAAAACCGTATTCATGTGGAAGCGGCCGAGGCTTACGGACCGAAAAATGAAAAAATGATTATCAAGGTGCCCGCCTCCAAATTGCCGGCCCAGGATATTAAAGTGGGAGATCAATTCCGCGGCGGCCCGGAACAACACGCCCCGGTTTTTACCGTGATCGAAGTGAGCCAGTCGGACGTGACACTTGACGGCAATCATCCTTTAGCCGGACAAGATCTTACCTTTGATGTGGAAATTATCGAGATTCGTGAAGCCACAGCCGATGAAATCAAACACGGTCATGCGCACGGCCTTGAGGGGCACGGCCACTAAGGATTTTTGTGCTCGAACGTATTTTTAGACTTTCTGAAAATAATACCAATGTGAGAACCGAGCTTCTGGCTGGGATCACCACTTTTCTCACCATGGCTTATATTATTTTCGTCAATCCGGCTGTTTTATCCAAGGATTTCAGCGGCAATCCCACGGGCCTTGATTTCGGCGCGGTTCTGCTGGCCACGTGCCTGGCCTCCGCGGCCGCCAGCATTTTGATGGGACTTTATGCCCGTTACCCCATCGCACTCGCGCCCGGCATGGGAGAAAATTTTTTCTTTGTTTCCGTGATTATGGGCTTGCAAACTCTAGGCATGGCAGAAGCCTGGCGGGTGGCTCTCGGCATTGTTTTTGTCTCGGGCGTGATTTTTATTTTTGTTTCTTTATTCGGGGCCCGGGAAGCCTTGGTCTATTCTCTCAGCCCTAGTCTTCGAAGCGCCATCGCGGTGGGAATTGGCCTTCTGATCGCCTTTATCGGACTCAAAAATGCGGGAATTCTAATCGCCAAACCCGGAATCGGAATCGGCCTTAACCCTCATCTTTACAGCGCGCAGGTAGGAATATTTTGCTTTGCGCTTTTACTCACTGTTTTTTTAGAAATCCGCCGCGTTCCGGGAGCTTTGATTTTGGGAATTCTTGGCGGCGCGATTTTTGCTTTGCTCCTTGGCCAAATTCAGTGGACCGGAAAAATTTTTGGATTGCCGGAGATTCACCAATCCGCGATTTTTGCCCTGGATATTCGACGCGCACTTTCTCCCACGGCCTTTCCTTTTGTGCTGGTGTTTTTCTTTATGGTTCTTTTTGATACTACCGGAACCCTTGTGGCCGTTGCCCAGCATGGCGGTTTTATGAAAGGGCGCGAACTTCCCCGCGCCAAAGAAGTTTTTCTGGTCGATGCTCTAGCCACCGCAGGCGGGGCATGCCTTGGTACGAGCACCGTCACAAGTTTTATCGAAAGCATTGCCGGAGTCGAGCAGGGAGGAAAGACCGGGCTAACGAGTGTTACTACCGGAGTTTTATTTTTGGCGGCGGTTTTTTTCAGCCCCTTGATTGGCCTTGTCGGTCAGCACGCTGCAATCACAGCGCCGGCGCTTCTTTTGGTCGGGGTTCTGATGGCTCAAAACGTACGTTCCATTGATTGGAATGATCTTTCCGAAGCCTTGCCTTCCTTTTTGATTATGCTCGGCATTCCCTTAACTTATTCCATTGCCGACGGCGTTGCCCTGGGGCTTATCAGCTATCCCGTAGTCAAAATCCTTTCAGGAAAGACAAAAGAAATTCCCTGGCTGCTTTATCCCGTGGCCCTTCTGCTCCTGGCTTATTTCATTTTTATTCGTTCCAAAATTTAAATGACCGTGCTACCATCCTTTCCCTTTTCAATCAAAAGGGGCCAGGCCCCTTTTGGGGTAAATCCTTAGGAGAAATGTATGGCATTCGACATCGATAAAGTGGCGGAATTAGCCAGGCTCAGCCTGAAGCCGGAAGAAAAGCAAAAGCTCGAGAAAGACCTCGAGGCCATTTTGGGCTATGTCAAAAAGCTGGAAGCGCTCGACACCAAAAATATTCAGCCCATGAGCCATGTGCTAGATCTGGAAAATGTTTTCCGTCCCGATGAAGTGAAGCCATCGGACGTTCGTGATAAAGCTTTGAAGCACGCGCCGCTCACCGAGGGAAAATTTTTCAAAGTCCCCAAAGTTGTGGAGCGCGAATGAGCGGAAAGTATCAGCTTACCCTTAAAGAAGCGCTCGGCATTGCGGCCAAAGAAGGCGCCGGTTCTATCTTCAAGGCTTTCAAAGAACGCACTCAAATTTTAAATCCTAAAATCAATGCCTTTGTCCGGTTTAATGCTAAAGCCGAGCCCTCGGCCAATGGAAATTCCGCGCTTCACGGTCTTCCCATCGCCATCAAAGACAATATTTGTTTGGACGGCGAAGAAACTACCTGTGCTTCCAAAATTTTGAAAGGCCATGTGCCGCCTTATGATGCCACCGTAGTCGTCAAATTAAAAAAAGCCGGCGCCACGATTTTTGGCCAATGCAATATGGATGAATTTGCCTTCGGATCTTCTTCGGAAACTTCCGTGTACGGTGCGGTTAAAAATCCTTGGGATTTAAGCCGCGTGCCCGGAGGTTCCAGCGGGGGATCGGCGGCCGCCGTCGCCGCCGACATGGCGCTTGCGGCACTCGGCACGGATACCGGCGGCTCGATTCGCCAGCCCGCGGCTTTTTGCGGTGTGGTGGGGTTAAAGCCCACTTACGGCCGTGTGTCCCGTTATGGACTCATTGCCTTCGGTTCGAGTTTTGATCAAATCGGTCCTATTACCAAAACCGTGGAAGACTCGGCTATCTTGATGAATATTCTTGCCGGCCATGATCCTAAAGATTCCACTTCCGCCCATCAAACCGTACCGGATTACACGAAGGCGCTTACCCGGAATATCAAAGGTCTTCGCATCGGGCTTCCCAAAGAATATTTTGTGGAAGGCATGGATAAAGAAGTGGAAAAAAGCGTGCGCCAAGCCGCCGAAACTTTTAAAAAACTCGGGGCGGAAATCAAAACGGTTTCGCTTCCCAACACGGCGCATTCCGTGGCCGTTTATTATATTGTGGCCGTGGCCGAGGCCAGCTCGAATCTCGGACGTTTTGACGGTGTGGAATACGGCCTGCGTGCCGATGCCAAGACGCTCAAGGAAATGTATTTTGAAACACGCAATCAGGGATTTGGGGCGGAAGCCAAACGGCGCATTTTGCTCGGAACCTTTGTGCTTTCGGCCGGTTATTACGAGGCCTATTATTTGAAGGGACAAAAAGTGCGCACTTTAATCCGTGAGGATTTTAATCAGGCCTTCCGGGAAGTGGATTTGATTCTCGGTCCCACAGCGCCGACTCCGGCTTTTAAAATCGGCGAAAAAATCGATGATCCGCTCGCCATGTACCTCTCGGATATTTTCACCATTCCGGCTAATCTTGCCGGCGTTCCCGCGATGTCTCTGCCTTGCGGTTTCACGTCATCCGGACTTCCCGTCGGCCTTCAGCTTTCCGCGCGGCCCTTTGACGAAGAAACCATTTTCCGCGCCGCCCACGCTTTTGAACAAGAAGTACAAGTTTTTAAAAGAAAGCCAGTAGGAATTTAAAACTCTAATGAACCTTGATAAAGATGATTTATTAAGAAATGCCGCTCCTGGATATGTTTTTGTAACCGTGATTTTTTCCTTTTACGTAGTTACAGGCGATTTACTAACAATAACTAAAGATTCGAGCATTGCTTTATGGGGTATTGTTGCTGGTTATCCTTTGGGTTTTTTGATCCAAGCAGTCTATAGAACGCTATTTCACATCTGTTTGGGAGAGCAAAGAAAAATGGAAGATATTGATGCGGAGAATGTCGACCCTACGATTAAAAACCAATTGATAGAACAATTCGGAACTATATATAACAAGGAAAATAACAAAAACAATAAAATGCTAGCTCAATGGTTGGCTTTATCATTAAGCAAGAAATGTAATCAACCCTTTAGCAAACGTAGAGATTTTCTTATGTCTTACTTTCATGCTTTGGGCGCTTGTTCTTTAGCTATAGTGATCTTCCCCCGAAAAAGTGGACACAACGAAGAGTTGGTTTTAGGATGAAGCCGGCTCGAAAACTGGAGGGTGTCCAATGGGAAGTGAAAACGGAAAAAAGAAGCGATTTGATCGGGATTTCAAGATTTCTGCGGTTAAA
>JACPXK010000109.1 GCA_016196565.1 Candidatus Omnitrophota bacterium
ACGTTATCACCGCCGCGCGATCAATCAATACGCTGAAATTCTTGCCAAGGACTGGACTCCTCAATCTCTTGGCTTTTGGATCGGTGTCAGAGTTCCCATGAAAGAGTCCGATCGAGTGGAACATTTTAAAAAGAATATGTTTTCAATTTATCAGCAAGTCCAGAACGGAAGGCATAAAACACTTTTCTATCCCGCTGCCAGCCAAGATACTTTGAGAGTATTGCTGGCTTACGATGCTTCCGAGATAACCGCGGTGGATCTTAAGGATCCTCGTCTGGAAAGGGAATTAGAGAGAATTAATATTCGATTCAAATTGAGAACTTATCGCGAGGATAATTTTCAGGTTAAAGAATTTAGATTTTGGCTGGCCGGGAAGCGGCGCCTGATTCGTTATTACGTCGGCGATGCTACGCAAAAGAATTTTCTCAATGGAAATTCGTACGATGTGATTCATGTGTTCCGTCCGGACGATTCATTTTCATACACCCTCACAAAAGAAGTTTATGATGCGGTGAATGACGGCGGTTTTGTTTCTTATGATGAAGAGCCCGTCACTATATCAAGTGAAGTGGCGTCGGACGATATGCCCGGAACCGCCGTAAGCTTGGTCGTTCATGGCCGGTTTAATCCGGACGAAGTCCACACGATTTATCAAATTCAAAAAACCCCGGCGGGTTTGGCCCGTTCTGAATATAGAAAACCGCTTAAAAGGTCTACCCAATTAGCCTTGATCGGAGGCGTGGAAACACTTGCGCCTTTCGTGGAAGATCTTGCGCGGTATGGTTTTGTTTCCGCCGGAGGACTCATCGAGACTATCATTCCTTTCGGATTCAATGCGGGAAATTCCAGCCTGCTTCAGGAAGATATCAAGTTAGTTTGGGAAGCGGAAGGCCCGGTATTTTTACGCAAGACCGGCAGAGGAAAATGGGTCCCTATTACCACGATCCCAAGTCCGGGCGCTTTTATGTACGCCTTGGGTGCCGGGTATCAAAATGACAAAATCCAAAAAATTATGCGTTATCGCTCACGGGAAAATAGTTTCTCCGCCGCAAAAATTGTCGAAGAGGCCGAAGCGGAAGTCCGCGCAGACAATGTTTATACTTTACAAACAAAAAGTGTGAGAAGGCTGTTTCAGCAATTAAAAAAATATGCAGTGATTGTAGACAGGCAATTCACCAAAAGTGGTGTGGATTTTCGAGGTTTGCAAGGGGTGGTGAATTGGCAAAATCGGGCAATCACCATACAAAATATTCTTTATCTCGGGGCCATGCTTGAGGCTGGCGCCTTGAGGCCGGGAGGCATTCACCCTGAAAAATATCGCCAGGCAGTCGAGCGGCTGGTAAGAATTCTCGAAGCCCCCAGCATGCCGGTACACTCTTCTTTTTGGTCCCATGAAGAGGCCCAGACCGTAGTTTATTTGAAAAGGGCACAGACATTTACTCTGCCCAATAAGGAAAAAATCAACACCAACCGCATTGTGGGACAGCATACCTGGAAATCCCTGCGGTCTCAGCTGGAAAAAGATAATCGAGTGACTAAAGTCCAGCTTGAAGCCAAACAAAAAAGTCCGCAAGACCGTCCGCGCGTTGTCCGTCCTCCCGCCACAGAAGATGTTTTACGAATCATTCGCGAAGCAGAACAGCTTAATTTTATTCCAGAGAATTTGGAAACCGAATTACCCATGCTTTTAGGGTCGCCTGAAATTGCTGAAGCGCTGAGACAAAGAAAAAGAAACGGAAAAATTACCAACCTTATTCTTCCCGCCACGACCAGTGACGGAAATCCTCCCGTGATTGGAAGTGAATGGGCAAGGGCGCTTGAAAGAGGAACGGGCATTGCTTTGCATGAATGGGTGACGCATTTGTGGGCCAATCAATTTTCAGCCCATCCCAATCCGGATGTCAGGGAAGAAGCCAAGCAGCTTCTTCAAAGCGAAAGAGAAAGGACCGGCGCAAAAGTAAGAACGACTTCGTTAGACCCGGATTTTGTCCGTTCTTTAAGCGCGCTCAAAGGCCGTAAACAAATTTCCGTTTTTCAAGGCCCGCTTGCCCAAAAAGTCCAGATCCCCAGCCGCCAGCCGGGCCTCGCCGAGCCGGATGATGCTTACCGGATCTCTCCGGCGCTCGTCGGTTTTGTCTTAAAAATGCAGGAAATTCTTTATAAGCATGGTGTGGCGCCGGTCCTGACCAGTGATATTGACGGAAGTTTGAAAATTTCAGGCTCTAAGCTGTTAGGAAAACTTGAAGCTCAGGAAATCGCGGACATATTGCGCGCCTTTGCACCGATGGTTCTTTTGACGGGCGGCGCCGCCGACGTCGTCCAAAATTTGACCACCAAAGTCATTCAAGGAAAATTAAAACCCAAAGAATATGCTTTGATGCAGCGCCTGCTTCTTCAGGCTGTGGCCGGCTCTATGACTTTGGTGTTTAACCCCGATCGCGCCAAGGAACAATACGCTTATGAAATGATGGCAGGCGTTAATTTGCAGGACGAATTAACGCCGCAGCAACTGGCTAAGGTGCGGGAAATTTTTGATGAGCTGGCGGAAAAATATAAAGATGAATTAAAGAAAAGTAATCACAAGTATTCCAACTTTAAGGGGATTGATGGTAAAGGGCTTAACGCGCAGGGATTTTTCGGGGATGTCTACGATTACCGCATTGCCGGCATCACTTTTGCCGCGCTGGGTAAAGAAGCCGCCTCTGAAGTCGCCAAGCTTTACGGCGCAGAACCCGGCAGCAAAGAAAGAATGAAAAAATACCGGGATTTTCTTAAAAAGCGGTTTGCTCAGGAAAAAATTCCTCTCGATTTGAGAATGGGCAGTGAACATCAAATCGACGCCACTTTAAAAGGCTGGAACAAAGGCCAAGCCCTGAGATTTCTTTCAGGACTCACCGGAATTGTCACAGCGGCCATGCTTTTTGGCGGCGATAATATTGTCTCCAATGAGGATGGAACTGCCGGCAATGATACTCCCGGCGCTCAAGAAGCCGCTTTGTCCATTAATCTGAACGCCATCTTGATGAAAATTCTCGAAGGCAGAATCGTCATTACGGCAGCCAATAAGGGCGATGACGGGGGAATGCTGCCTTATCTGCGTTTATACCGTCTTTTTTATGAACAGCTTGTGCCGGCCGCTAAAAAAGATTTTCTCAAACGTTTAATGAACGGAGTTAAAAGAGAAAAAGAATCGCAGAAAAAACGCTCGCTCGCCTGGGCCCGGAAACAACTTTTAAATTTCAAGAAAGTTTCTTCTGCCGAAATCACGTCAGCGCTTCATTATATTGAAAACCTCATTCTTAAAGGGGATGACGAAGACGCTTTTCTGGCTTACCGGGCCTTAAAGAGTTTATCGCTCATGAAATTGACGTCTAGCGCCATCCATGATGTTGAGAAACAATTCCGCAATTATGCCAGAAGAATGGGGAAGGAAGAATATCAGGAATATGCAAAAAAATATCAGGATTCACCTCCTGCCCTGAGTCTGGAAACAAATCGTACTGCCGGCACCGCTTTTATCCCGACGGAAAATATTCCCGACTTGGACCCCGAGGAAGCGCCTCAGCTTCAAGAAATCGGACGGCAAGCCCTGCAGAATACAAAAGTGGGCTATGTTATTTTATTTGATGATGAAACGGTGGACGAGAAGGCCCTTGCCGCGCAAATGAATCATATCCGCAGGCTTCAGCAAAATTCAAAAAACGGTCTTATTCCGGTCACGCTTGTCGCCAATTTCAAAAAGCACATTCAACCAGACGGGACCGTGGAAGGGGCTTATCATCATCAAAGACTGATCGAAGTTTTAAGAAAAAACCGGTTTTTCGGTCTCGATCCCCAACAAATTGAAATCGAATTTCAGGGTATGTTTCACACCATGGACGCCGAACATCGCCAGCCTTATGTTTTTAGGGCCGCGGGACGGCATTTTCATACTCCCGGTACATTGAACGGTTTTCTCACGCCCGCTGTCCATCAAGTTTATGAAAAATGGACAGAGCAGGGAGTGGATTATGTGATTGTGTCAGATATGAAAGCAGCGCTGCCTTCGGCAAAGCAAATCGAAGTTCTCGATCAAACCATGGTCGGACGATTGATGCATGAAGAAAAAGAAATGGTGACTTTAGTGACCGGTAAAAGGGCGGAAAGTTCCGGCCGTGCGGCACTTTATTATCACAGAACCGTAAAACGCTATGAATT
Organism: Candidatus Omnitrophota bacterium; assembly: GCA_016196565.1. The sequence continues at coordinate 4,198 of JACPXK010000109.1, forward strand.
AATTCAAGAAAGTACTCTCACGGAACCGGGGAATGCCCATTTGGTTGATTTTGGAAGGTCCGTGGTTTCTCTTCAAGCCGTTTTAGGCCGTCTTTCGCTTTCTTCAAAAACGAAAACAAAAGTCAGTCAAAGCCAGCGGCAGCAGAAAGTGCTTCAGCTGTCTCAAAAACTACGCCGCTTGCCTTATGTGCAGCGCCAAACCATACGTGAAAGCAAAATCCGTAGTGTTCAAATTGACACCTTTGACCGTCCGTTTTCTTTACTGACCAAAGAATTGGACACGGATTTTCTGGACATTCGTTCTTTCACGGCGCTTCGTTCCAGCTCAGAAATGCGCCGCGGCCGGCAGGGATTTCTCGAAAATAATCAGATTAAACAAGTTGTCGAGCAAATTAGGAAGCGAAACAAAACTCGGGCATATGCTAATTTTTTTATTCGGTTTTTATGGGATTCGATAGATGCGTTATTGCAGTGGAAATTGTCCCGATGGATCCTTGCTCGTCTTAAGCAACTTAGGCAAAAGCCTTATCCAGATTTGAAATGGAAAAATTCAATCGAGGGTGATTTTTCCCAGGCCGAGATCGATACGATTAAAAGAAGAGGGGATTTATTGGCCTCTGTCTATTCTAAACTGGGCCCCGAAGCCAAAAAAGTGCTGCTCATCCCATCCTTTTTGCTGGTTTTTATGGGAATCAAACCGATTTATATCCGCATCCCAGAGATCGGAGATCCTGATCCTAAGATTTTGTTAGAAGAGCTTCAGAAAAATCTTGGAATGGGAACCGGAATGAACCTTCTTTTTCAGGAAGATAATTCGAATAGGGATGTTTTTGACCCCGAGCAAATTATTTCAGCCTTGTTAACAAGGATGGATTTTTTGGAAGAAACAGGAGTCTTATATCCGGGAGATAATTTTTCGGGATCTATCGATAGGGTAGTTACGCAGATTCGCACTATCAGAGACATGATAGAACAAAAAAGGCGGATGGATGAGCTTGGGAGCTCCTTAGTAAGCACTTTTTTCCAAATAGCACAGGGTAATTCCGCTATGCAAGACATTATTTTTGGAGTTTTGTTGAAATATCCTGAAGCAGCCATTCGTGCCGGGGTAGGCAGGCAGAATTATGTTCCCGGAAATTATGCTTATCAGCTGACGCCCTATCCCAGAATTCAACTGGTGGTGGAACAGGATGATCAAGGAAGAATTAGCGAAGGCTCTTTAGAATATTTGGCGCGCATGGTGGATACGCTGGATTACGCTTATTCACGCATTCGCCGTGAAAGTGATTTTTCAAGCATTGCCGGCGAAATTCATTTGCCGGAACGTGCTTTGAAGGCGCCTCCTCAAGATATTTTTTCTCGCACACCATTAGAGCAATTGACCGAACGAGAAATTGAAAAAGCCGATGAAGGTGAACTTAGAAAATGGATAAGCCTTATCAATGCGCATTCAGACGACATCGCTATTGTTGATCAGGGACAGAATATTTTACGCCGGCTTGATGAAGGAGATCGAACGCAAGCGGAGTTTGGAGCGTGGGTTAATCGCACATTAGAAGGGATGCCTTCACGCGGACCGGCTGATGTTTATTCTTTGCGCAAGCCCCTAGAAGCGGCCCGTATTTTTGTAAGCCGTTATGTTTATACGCTGCCTTCTTCGGCTTTAAGAGAAGAGCAGCATGAAGGCGTTCGACGAATACTCGAAGAGGTCGATCAATGGCTTCCCGAATACCGTGATCTTATCAAACGTTACCACGCCGTTGAGGAGCCTGATGAAGCCTTAGTCAAAAATATTAAAACTTTGACCGGAAAGATAGCCGCTCAAGGAAGGACCGGAAGACTACCCTATGGCTATAGGCACGCTGTTCCCGAAGCTCTTGGGAAAACGGTTCTTATAATCCATGGTTATCTTGCTGAAGGTCCAGACGGAGGCTACATCAGGATCAAAAATAAAAATAGCTTAAATAAATTAATTTTTCAAATTGAAGCGGTACGGCTTTTGCTCAATGCAAACATGATTAACCGCATTGACGAGCGAATCTTTTTTGACGGAAATGAATTTGATTTAGAAGCAATTCAAAGGGCCGTTTTGGTCCGGTCTGAATTGAGAGCGCAACTAAGCGTTTCTGAAACAGATCAAAAAATGGCGCGTTCCGTTATTTGGTTTTTTCTCAGAAGAGGAGTCTATTTTAGCGTAGACATGGAAGACGTTTATCAGGAAATTTATTTAGCATTTGCCAATGCTCGGAGTCAAGGGCAGGTCCCGGAAGAGAAAACGTTGTGGTTTGAGGGAGTCAAAGCAGTATCTAGCTTGGTCAACAACCAGACAAAGTATAAACGTCTCGTTCGGAGAATCAAATTAAATCCTAAAATTATAACGCCGGTTGGAGATCAAAATTTTCCCGCAAGGCTTCAGAACCTTATGGATCGTCAGGCATGGAATAACAAAACCCTTGGGGAGGCTGTAGGGGTAGATCAGAATACTGTATCAAATTGGCGAAATGGAATTCAATTTCCTCGGCCATTTCAAATGAAGAAACTGGCCAAGGTTTTAAAGGTTGACACGAGTTTTCTTATGGTGGGTGTTTCTCGTGAGGAACTCTTAGGCGTGCGCATTGATGATTTTGAAAGCTTGGAGTATAAGAAAATTTTCGGACTCAAGATCAAGCTTTTAAGGTATGAAAAAGGATTATCGTTGAGGGAGTTAGCTAATAAAGTTGGTGTTAACAAGGCCGCTGCCATTGACTGGGAGAATGGAAGGTTTAAGAAATTACCTTATCCTTCCAATATGAAAAAGTTAGCGGTTTTGCTAGGGACTACGGTGAGTCAGCTCCTTGCGGGAATGACAAAAGATGTTTTGTTAAATCAAAAAGCCGAGGATGAAGAATCACCGGAATTTCGCAAATGGTTTTCCTTAAAAATCACTGTTTTAAGGTATGAAAGAGGATTGACTCAAGAAGAGCTTGGTTCCAAAGCGGGCCTGAGTTCTTCGTCCATCAACCTTTTAGAACGCGGAGGTTTTCCAAGGAGAAACCAGTGGTATGTCCCCAATCTCGCTGCCGAATTAAGGACCTCTGTAAGCCAGCTTGTTGCGGGAGAGGCTGAAGAATCATTAATGCAAGCTGTGCAAAACGCGCCAACGGCAAAAGAGAGAAAAAGATTCGGGTTGAAAATGAAAGTGCTGCGTTTGAAAAAAGGATGGAGCATGCATCAACTTTCTCGGGAAACAGAAATTGACCGGCGTATCCTTGGATGGCTGGAAAAGGGCAGGCCGACCTTTGGTTACAGTTTTATGAAACGGTTGGCGAAAAGCCTTGGTGTTTCGATCAGCCGAATTGTTGCCGGCATGCCCGAAAATGATTTAATGAACATGGCATTAGTGTTACCTGGGCAAAACGTGGTGAGCATGAGCCGTGAATCAAGACGAATGCTGACGCTTAAAGTAAGAGTTTTATGGTATAAAAAAGAATGGAAATTGTCCGATTTAAGCGATGCCATTGGCGAAGGTAGAATTGTTCATTCTGGAATGACTCCCGGTGTCCATTCTGTCCGTCGCTTTGCTAAACAGCTGAATATTTCTGTCAGCCGGCTGTTGACCGGGATGAGCGAAGCAAAGTTGATGGCGGCTTCAGCCAATGAATCTGATCCCGATGCTGCGAAAAAATGGATAGGATTAAAGTTGCAAGTCCTGAGGTATAAAAAAGGCTGGAGCTTGCACCGGTTATGGCAGGAAACGGGAATAAGTCGCCATGCCCTTGATCGTTTTGAAAAGGGACGTGCTTTGCCGCCAGTCTCGACGGCAAATCTTTTGGCCCAAAAATTGGGGTCTTCTAGCGATAGAATTTTTTCAGGCGTCACGTTGTCCATGGCCAGTTCAGAAATGCGGGGGACAGAGATTACTCCTTCCATCATTGATGAAAGAGCCGAGCAATTGACGCAGATAATGCTGGCTCCGATGACAGAGGACAGCGCCATTTTCGAAATTGAAAATGCCCCGATTCACGCATTTATTTTTTCCAATGTTAAATTAATGGAACCAGCCTTCACAAGATTTGTATCAGGGCTTGCCGGCACGGCCCGGCAGGCTGCGGATTTTTATTCCGCCTATTCAGACAATGAGCTTAATGCATCTGAAAGAAAACTTAGGGAAGACATGCTCCGTCTTGGAATTTTGATCGAAGATCAAGGAAAATATCGTGGGAACGAAAATCATTCTTTTCTGGCCATAGTTCCCCGTAAGGATGTGTCAGCAGCGACTGAAGAACTTGCTCATACCGTCTTTGTTTCTTATCCGGATTATGCCGCCAAAGTTCGCGAGCTTTGGAAAAGCTTGGATGCAAAACTCAGAGATGAATTTGTAAAATTTTTGGGAGAAGACGGGGTTTATAGCGGCGTTTCGGAAAGCCCAGAAAATTCGGCAGGCTACGAATTTTTAATTGCGGAATTCGCAGGGAAAGTAAGGGACCCCCAAAATAGATTTTATGGATCCCGGTCTCGCGATCTTTCGCGGGAAGAGAGATTTAATGAAGTGCGAGGCCGCCTGCGTGAGCTCGAATCGGAAATCCATCTTGGAGAAGTCATAAGTGTTCCCCGCTCCGAAATGCGAAACTTAGAAGATGAAATTCAAAATGGCCTTTCTGGTCTTAATGATGACCAAACAGACGTTGTAAGTGCTCATATTAATATGCTGGATAAGCTTTTGATTAAAGCCGACGGAGTATTTTTAAGATCTCATGATAAATTAACTAAGAGAGTGATCGAAGCGCTTAAGAATAATCTTAATCATGAATATAGGGATATTGCAGAAGCAAGCACAATGACTATGGCTTATCTTTTTAATCAGCTCAACGGGAGGTTTATTCTATTAGATCCTGGATTTTTTAAGGGAGTGATTGAAGCGCTTCAAAAGAATTTAAATTCTGAAAACGAGCATATATTTCGGGCGACAACGATCGCGTTCCAAGCCCTTTTTCAGCATCTTGACGAAGAATTCATTCGAACTTATCCCGCACTTTTTGAGACAATCGTTAAAACATTCAAAGATAAGCTCAAAGATACAAATGCAGAAACAAAAAGAGCAAGCGCTCTTCCTTTAGGAGCTCTTTTTGGCCGTATGGGTAAGCAATTTGTTTTAGCGCATGCTGATCTTTTTGAAGAAGTCCTAAAGGCCCTCAAAGATAATCTTAATCATGAAAATACAGACACGCTCAGAGCAAATATTTCTGCACTCGAGGCACTTCTGCCCCAGATCGGCGAAAAATTTATTTTAAAGCGGGAGGAACTTTTTGAGCAAATTATAGCAGCGGTCCAGAGCAATCTTGATCATGGAAGAAGTATCGTTGACGGATCTGCGAGAAAAGAAGCCGCACAAGCACTCGCAGCCCTTTTTGAATACTTGCCGGAAGATTTTGTTCAGGCCCGGCTGGAAATTTTTAAACAATTGATTGTGTTGGCTGCGCGCAACCTTAGTTATGCTAGCCAGTATGTCAGGAAAGCCAATGCTGATGCTTTGACCGCTTTTGCTGACCGCTTCCCAGGAATTTTTCTAACGGAAGATTATTTAAAAACCTTGTTGAATATTTGGTATGACGATTGGGATGACACCTGGTATTTGGTCACTAAAGAGAAAGCTCAAATCATAGAATTATTTGCTGCAAAAACAGGTGAAAGTGCTATGGCCTCGGCCGCCAAAGCTATTGCCAAAGCACTGGGGGCTACCAACTCTCCAGTTTCTACGACTCGCGAAATGGCTCAATA
>JACPXK010000101.1 GCA_016196565.1 Candidatus Omnitrophota bacterium
AGATAAATCAAATCATTCAGAATTGTCAGATCGTCCTTGGTGTAATCAATCACGCCGTCTTTAGGAATCGAAAGGTCGACATGCCCTTTAATCACATTCCACACCTGCTCGGTATCGGCACTCGTCACACGGCCGTCGCCCGTCAAATCACGTTTGAGATAATCCTGGATTGAAAGAATTTGTCCCGCTTTCACCGCGTTGACCATGTCCTGCATCATGACAACGTCTTTTTGATCAACTTCCCCGTCAAAATCAAGATCATAAAGTTCGGTTTCGGAAAGCCGCTTGGTCATGAGCTCCAAATCCTGATGATCCACCACAAAATTTTCATCCACGTCAGCCCGGCTGAAAAGATCCTGGGAAATTCCGCTTGTGATTAAATCCTGATAACTGGCAATGGAAGCAATACGCTCGAGGTCTTGGCCGTTGCGTATTCCATCCCCGTTGACATCCACTGCCCGCTTGAGGAGATCTGTAAATTTGGAGGCATCAAAATGAATAAAATCTTCATCCCGGCGTATTGTTTCAAGACGGGATTGATTTGCTTTTCGAATGACCTTGATATCATCGCCGTTGATGAAAAGATTTCCGTCGAGATCATAGGAACTAAACACATCCAGAGTATTAATTCCGCGGGCGATATAAGAATGGATCAATTTCAGGTATTCATCGGCCTCGGAATTGTCCATCCAGCCATTGTTATTGCGGTCCATCACGGCCAACAGGCTCCAGGCCTGATCAAAAAGTGCAATATCCAGATTTGTAACTGCTCCGGAACCATCCAAATCAGCCCGTTTGAGCAATTTGGCATCAACCGCCAGATCCTCTTTGCGTATTACATTCCCGATTTTCTCGACATCCTCGGCCGTCACCGTTCCTTCGCCGTTGACATTCACGTAATAACGGAAAACACGGCTCGCAATATCCAAATCCTCAGCATTGATCAAACCGTTTCCGCTGACATCAAGGCGGACCACGTCATCCTGCGAACGGGTTTTGTGGGCTTGAATTAAGGTGGACACTTGATCGAAACGTTCGAGATCGGAGCCATCGATTTTTCCGTCTTTGTTCTGATCATAACGGCGCAAATCAAGCGTGGCCTGGTAAAAACCGGTGGTGTCTTCCAGAATCCGTTTAATCACGGTATCCAAAATTCCGCGATCTTCCGCTGTAACTTTGCCGTCACGGTTCATGTCCGCCAGCTCGACATGCTCAGGCAATGCCACTTGGCCGCGATTGATCAGATCGAGAATTTCTTCCAGCGCAATCAAATCGGTTTTATTGACACGGCCATCACCGTCAAGATCCATGACCAAACGCGGAGCGGCCGTGCCTACCGTTTTATTAATCATGGAAATGGCCCAGGATAGATCGGCCTGATCTTGAATATCCACGCGATGATCCCCATTCACATCCGCTAAACCGATTTTCTTGTCCGCATTCCAAACCTCATCCGTATATTGAATTCCCAGCCATTCGATGACATTGGCGACGCGAGACCGGTCCAGCGCACTGAAAGCTCCATCACCATTCACATCCACTTGGCCGCGCAAGGCGCTGCGTATGGCTTCGACATCCGCTTCGTCCACACGATTATTGTGATCAATATCCGCGCGATTAAATTCGACCAGGGTCTGAGTGATATAACTGACGTTCTCAAGCTGAGTCTCGTCGGCAAGATTGAACTGACCGTCCTGATTGAGATCAAAACGGGACAAATCAAATCCGTTCACACGGCCGTCGCGATTGACATCCGCCCGGCTGAGCGCGATCAACAAATTGCCGTCTTCCGGCAGCACGGCGCCGTCACCCGTCAAATCAATTGTGCTCAAGCGGGCAAGCTGGTTTAAAATTCCCTCGTCAAATGCGTCAATCGTTCCATCGCCATTCAAATCGTTCTTGAGCGATTTACTTTGGACCAAATCAGAAGCCGCGCGGAAAGTACTGAGCGAGAAATTATCGAAGAAAGCTTCGGCGCCTTGCGAAGTCAATCCGGTTTTGCCGGTTTGATAAAGCGTATGAGTAGCTGTAAAAAGAAGTTCTCCATTCACATAAATTTTGAAGGAAGTCCCCTTCCCATCCACTTTCAAATTAATATAATTGCGGTCCGCAATTTCGGCCGAAGCCTGAGAATTGAGTACTTCTATTTTTCCATTTACGATTTTTCGGAATTCGACTTCACGCGTTTCGCGATTAATGACCACGTCATAATAATTAGCGGAATCCTTGGCGCGGAAAACAAGGCCGGCTGCCTGCTCGTCAACGCCGAACCCGCCATTAACGCCCGTCAAAAAAACGTCCGCGCTGATCGTGAAATCGGTGAGATTGGCAGAGTCAAAAAGCTGAAGGGCCGGGGCAGAAGCCAGCGAATTCTGGCGCAGCGCTCCGCTTTGCATGATCCAATCTCCCAAAATGCGGTTCCAGCCTTTGAGCTGCGGGCTGTCGAAAGAGTCACGGTTTTCACTTCCGATTAAAAGCTGTCCGTTTTCAACGCGCAGTCCGCCTGAAATCTGGTTGAGGAAAGAAACTGTTTCCTGCGCGCTATATTGGCGCGTTCCCACTTTAATGGCGAAGCCCGCCGCCGGATTGATCATAAAATCGACGGCTTTCTTAAGCCCCTCGCCGGCCAGATAGCTATTCAAGAGTTCAAGATCACGATTGTCAGCAATCCCATCGCCGGTCAAATCAAAACGGCCGAGGTCCTCATAGCTCAAGCTGTGATAAAAACGGCTGATGGTTTGTATTGTTTCCAAATTAATATCTGTTCTGTAAGTCAGCGCAAGGCGCAAAGCT
>JACPXK010000108.1 GCA_016196565.1 Candidatus Omnitrophota bacterium
CTCGCCTTTGCCCATATTGTCTTTGGGGGCATCAGTGGTGATAATGGCACCAGAAGGGCCGTGCGTGAGGCGGGTATGCAAATCACCTTCGTATTCAATTTCAATTTTAACCACAGCGAAGCAGTACCTCCTTTGCTTTTTTGGTATGCCGCATTTTAACAAATCTCTCGCGAATCGCAATCCCGTTGTTATTTTGGCCATGTGCCGTTAAAATACCAGCCATGCAAAACTCCGTTCAAAAAAGAACCCGCCTTCTTTTGATCTTAATCGGATTTTCGATTTTGGGACTGTTCTTATTTCTCCGGGCATTCCAAAAACCGTGGGATTTGCTCTCGGAATCCGAAAAAGCAACTCTTGCGCAAATTCAGACCCATTGGGAAACATGGATACCTGCAAAAAAGGCGGATGGCACGGCCCCGCTCATTACTTTTGACGAACTTTATCACGGGCTCGATCAAGACCAGCAAAATTTTCTTGATCGTGTGCGCGCCATTGATCCGCGAAAGAGTTTTGGATTTCAAGGCGGCCGTCTGGGTGAATCCGCGGAAGGGATTTCTTTTAAGCGGATTGAAAATCAAAAAGTCGTGAAAGCGGGCCAGGAGCAAACACTCGATCCGCAATACCTTCCAGAAAATGTTTTTTCGGATTATTCCCGTATGATGGAAGCGATGCGGCGAGACCTTGGCAAAAGACTTTGGGTGGATTCAGGCTACCGTTCGCCGGCCTATCAGCTTTACACTTACCTTTTTTATTTGCCGAAGCATCACTATTCACTTGCCGAAACCGGCTATTGGGTGGCCTTGCCGGGCTATAGTGAGCATGGAGCGCCCCAAACTCAAGCCATTGATTTCATCAATCAGGAGGGGATTAATGGCGAAGAGCGTGTCGAGGATTTTGAACACCTGCCGGAGTACGGATGGCTTTTAAAACACGCCGGAGAATTTGGCTTTGAACTTTCTTATCCGCGCGGCCAAAAAGGAATTACTTTTGAGCCCTGGCACTGGCGTTGGAAAGATGCTTTGAACGATAATTCCAAGCAATAGCGGTCCAGAGAATAGCGCCGAGAACAAATCCCACCACCCCCAGAAGCACGAAAATTCCCCACATCACGCCTTTAGATTGAAGCGAATTGGGATCACCGAAGCAAACCGCGCAGGCTAACCCATTGCCTGTCATTGCGAGCGAACGAAGTGAGCGAAGCAATCCCGGTTTTGAGATTGCTTCGTCGGCCCTTCGGGCCTCCTCGCAATCCCCTTTATCGATTTTATTCCATAGGATCGGGATAGCCCCTGTGGGGCAATGACATTCTTTTCTCATTTTGCCATCCTTTTAATTTTCTGAATAAACCAAAATAAATAATAAAGCAAAAGTCCGGCCCCGGCAAAGCCTAAAATTCCGAGCACCAGTGAACTTATGTTTTTTGCTGTTTGATAGTCCCGGATGCCCCAAAGGGCGAGGCCAAATGCCAAGGCGGTGGAAAGAAGAATAAAGAGAATATGAATGAATTTAAGCGACATCGCGCTTAGGCATGCGAAATGGCCGGAATAATTAGAAGCGTAAAAAAAGTAACAAGGGTGATGATTAAAATGACAAAGATAATTTTCTTTTCGGTGGAAAGATGCATGAAAAAAGTGGCAACAAGTGAGCTCTTGAATGTGGCAATGGCAAGTGCGACCGCAATGGCGGGGACAAGAGCAAGGTGCATATACGATACGGCGACAGTCGCAATCGTAAGAAGAGCAAGCGCGATAAAAACCGCGATGTAAACCCTGACATGTTTTTTAATTTCTTCCGGCGAATGGGCTGACATTAAATCATCCTCACTTTTGTCATTCTGACGAATTTATAATAGATAAAGCACCGGGAAAAGAAAAATCCAAACTAAGTCCACAAAATGCCAATAAAGGCCGGCGGCTTCGACGCGGCCCATAAATTGCTCCGGATCGGTTTTCCACATTTTGGCACCGGGAAAAAGAAAATAGGTGTTTACAATAATTCCACCGATGATGTGAAGGCCGTGCAGTCCCGTGATGGTGAAATAAATCGCGTAAAAAGTGCTCGTGGCCGGAAAATGATGATGCTGGAATTTGGACCCGTATTCAAAGGCCTTTACAATGAGAAACACAAAGGCCAGAAGAATGGTTGCGCCCATGTATTTGCGGTATTTAGCAAAGTTGTCGGCGGCCAGTGAAGCCCACGACATGACCATCGTCACGCTCGAAGTGATAAGCACCATCGTGTTAAAAGTGGCGAGCGGCACATTCAAATGATGAGAGCCGTGCGGCCAATCCGCAGAGCCGGTGCGCAGAAGAATATAAGCCGAAAACAAACCGCCGAAAAGCATGATTTCAGAAGCGAGGAAACACCAAATCCCGAGTTTAGAATTGGTAACGCCCGTGACCGGATGGGGTTTGGAAATATAACGGATGAGTTCGGACATTAATTGGGCCCTTCCATATTTTGCGGCCAGAAATCATGCTTTTGGCCGGGGACGCTGTATTCATAAGGCCCGCGATAAACCACGGGAATTTTTTCAAAATTGCCGTGCGGAGGAGGGGTCGGAGTGGCCCATTCCAGGGTCGTGGCCTGCCAGGGATTATCATCCACTTTTTTCCCGAAGAAAAGACTGCCGAAAAAATTCAAAATAAAAGGAATTTGTGCAAGCCCCAGGCACCAGGCGCTGATGGACATAAAAACGTTGAGAGGCTGAGTGGGAATAGCATGAGCGTATTGCGTGGGATCATAAAGCCTTCTTGAAACCCCGGCCATGCCCATAATAAACATGGGGATGAAAACTCCATTGATGAAAAGCAGAGACGGCCAAAAATGAAGTTTACCCAAAAGTTCTGACATTTTTCTTCCCGTGACTTTGGGATACCAGTGATAAACACCCGCGAAAAGCGCAAAAATAGTTCCCGGCGCAACCACATAATGGAAATGCCCGATCACATAATAGGTATCATGCAGATGAATGTCCGCGGCGGCAAGGCCGAGCGGCAAGCCGGTCAATCCTCCGATGGCAAACATGGGCAGAAACGCGATGGCGAAAAGCGTCGGCGTATTAAATCGAATCGAGCCTCCCCATAAGCTGAGAAGCAGGGCCGTGAGAATAATGACGGAAGGAATGGAAATAATCATGGTGGTGACTTGAAAGAACGCGCTCATTTTAGTGCTCATTCCGACCAGGTACATATGATGGGCCCAAACAATAAAAGACATGAATCCGATGAAAATCGCCGAAAACACCATGCTTTTATAGCCATAAATGGGTTTGCGTGTGTTGCAGGCGAGGATTTCTGCCACAATGCCCATGGCAGGAAGAATCAAAACATAAACTTCCGGATGGGCCAGAAACCAGAAAAGATGCTGCCACAACACGGCGCTTCCGCCGCCGCTTACCGCAAGATGTTTGCCCGCGACAACCAAACCGCTTGGCAGAAAGAAACTCGTACCGGCGAGACGGTCCATTAATTGTAAAACTCCCGCCGCTTCAAGCGGAGGAAAGGCGAGAAGCAACAGAAAACTGGTCACGAACTGGGCCCAGACGAAAAAAGGAAAGCGAAAAAATGAAAGTCCGTCGGCGCGAAGCTGGACAATGGTCACAATAAAGTTAATCGATCCAAGCAGGGAAGAAGTAATAAGGAAAACCATTCCAATCAGCCACCAGGTTTGTCCTTCCGAGGCTATGTTGGCAAGCGGAGCATAGGAAGTCCATCCGGATTGGGCCGGTCCGCCGGGGACGAAGAAACTGGCAAGCATGATCACACCGCCGATAAAATAAACCCAATAACTCGTCATATTGAGTTTTGGGAATGCCATATCGGGCGCTCCGATTTGAAGGGGTACCAGATAATTCCCGAATCCACCGACGGAAAGAGGCACAACCCCCAGAAAAATCATAATCGTGCCGTGCATGGCGCCGAGCATATTGTAAAATTCGGGCAGCATAATTCCGCCCGGCATTAAATTTTGACTGATGAGATTGCCCAAAAAGGGGACCGGCTTGCCGGGATAAGCAAGCTGCCAACGCAGGAGCATCATTAAAGCAAATCCGAAGAAAAGAAAAAGAAGGGCAGTCACTGAATATTGAATACCGATGACTTTGTGATCGGTAGAAAAAATATATTTTTTCCAGAACGGTAAATCATGATGTTCGTGCTCATGATCATGACTGCAATTATGATGTTCGTGACTCATTGCGTATGCTGCTCCTGAACGGGCTGTGCTTCAGCGGCGGGCGCTGGCGCTGTTTGGGGTTGAGGCGTTGCCGCCACTCTTACGATTTCGGGTTGAGCTGGAGTTGATTCCACCGGAATTGCTACAGCCGGCGTTGGCGGCGGCGGAGGAGGTTTTGGCGCGCGTTCTTTAAGCCAAGCCTCAAAGACTTCCGGAGTATCAATAATAAAAAATCCGCGCATACGATAATGGCCCAAACCGCAGAGCTGAGCGCAGGCAATTTCAAATTTGCCGGTTTGCGTGGCTTCGAACCAAACCGAAATATTCTGGCCCGGGATAGTATCCTGTTTTACGCGCATGACCGGCAAAGAAAAACTATGAATCACGTCTTTGGAGGAAAGGCGCACAATGACCGGTTTATGAACGGGGACATGGAATTGATTGATGGTTGTCACATCGTCTTTACCGGCCGGATCTTCACGATCCAAGCCTACCGGGTTGCCCGGGCTGATAAGCTCCGACGCAGTTTTTCCAAAAACGCCGTCTGCGCCGGGATAATGAATATTCCAGGCAAATTGCTCGGCAACAACGCGTACTTCCAGGGACTTCTCAAGAGGGGGCAATTGATTGCGGTATTGGCCGAAAATGGGGAAAGAAAATCCCACCAAAAGAGCGACTTCGACTAACACCACCGCGACTTCTATATAAGAAGAGGCCTTGAAATGATGTTCTTTATAAGTTGCCTGATGGCCGGGGCGCTGGCGGAATTTTACGAGAGCAAAAACAAGATAGACCAGCCATCCGACGAAAAGGACGGCCATAAAGATATGGACAATATTAATTAAATGATCGATTGCCGCACCGTGCGTTGATGCGTCAAACGGTAATCCCCAGCCGTAATATTTTTGCATGTATGGTCGAAAAGTTTGACATTAGGGCCTTACATTGTCAACAAAATAAATGGCTATGTCTGTGATTCGATGCTAGATTGTGAAATTATGAAAATAAGATTGGATCAGAGAGTATGGTTTGGGGCTGTAGTTTGCCTCATAGGCCTTATTGTGGCGAGATTGATTTTCGATTCTCCACGAATTATTCCGATCGGTTTAATTTTGCTGGCCGGACATTTAATTTTCTTCCGGGACCCGGTTCGCAAGCCTTTGGGAGCGGCAGGGCCGCTTTCGCCGGCGGATGGAAAAATCGTAGAGATTTCCTCATGTTATGAGGAGCGTTTTCTCAAGGCAAATGCCGTCAAAATCGGCATTTTCCTTTCGATCTTTGACGCCCATGTTACTTTTGCTCCTCAAGCCGGGATTATTGGTTATCTCCAATATGAGCCAGGAAAATTCCTCAATGCAATAGACCGAAAGTCCGTTAATTTCAATGAATCAAACTGGATCGGTATTGACGGCTCGGAAAAGGTTTTGGTCCGCCAGATTGCGGGAACCATCGCACGGCGGATCTTTTGGGATGTTGGGCTTCAAGACAAAATTGAGCGCGGTACGAAACTGGGGATTATTTGTTATGGATCGCGGGTGGAGTGTTATCTTCCCAGTGACCGATTTCAACCTTCGGTGCAAAGAGGGGAAAAAGTGAAGGCCGGCGAAACTATTTTGGGAGTATGGAAATTATGAGTCCTAAATCAGCGAAGCGCGTTTATTTGTTTTTTCTTCCAGATCTTGTCACCTGCTTCAACCTTTTCACCGGTTTTCTTGCCATGCTTATGACCGCGCGCGGGGAATTGATCGTGGCCGGATGGTTAATTCTTCTGGCCTTGGTTTGGGACTCTCTGGATGGAAATATCGCCCGGATTTTTAAAAATCCCACGCTGCTTGGGCGTGAATTGGACTCTTTGTCGGATATGGTTTCTTTTGTCGCCGCTCCGGTTTTTATGGCTTCTCATCTTTTGATGGAACATCTCGACGCCGGAATTTTAAGCGTGGTTTTTCTTTATCTTGCGGCGGGCGCTTTCCGTCTTGCGCGCTTCAATTTAAAAACGCCAACCAAAGGATATTTTGTCGGTCTTCCGACTCCTGCTGCGGCCCTGACCTTAGTGATGGCGATTTTGGCCAGCATGAAAAATCAGTGGGTGAGTAAACATCCCTTTGCACCCGTCCTAATGCTTGTGATCATGGCCCTGGCATTTCTGATGGTCAGTGAAATTCATTATCCGAAATTTTCTGCCATGCCCTTTGTCCGCTGGCAGTCCTTCCTTTATATGGGATTGGTGGCGTTGGGGGTCATCACGATGCGGGTGAATGTAGAAACAGGGATCGCTGCAGTTTTCTTTTTGTTCTTAATCATTTCTCCGGTTTATGCTCTTTCTTCCTACGCGCCAGCCAAAGCAAATTACGGAAAAACTTAATTTGCCATGCTCCTTGGAATTTTTACGGGGTTACTCGCAGCTCTTTTAGGCTGGCAAATTAATTTAATCGCCATTCATCGCGGACTAGGGCGCGGTCAGGCCGCCGCTTTTTTTATCGGATTGGGTGCGGCCCTGGCGGATTTGGTTTTCATCGCCCTTGCCTTTTTCGGATCCGTGCGCTTATTGCAGCATCCCGAATCCTGGCGCTTGATCAAATGGATGGGAATTATTACGATCGTGGCTGTCAGCCTGCAAATTCTTTTTCACCAGGTTTCTCATAAAATTGAGGAACCTTATAAGGCGCGCAAGCTGGCGAAAAATATTTTTCTGGGATTTCTAGTCGTCATTGCCAATCCGGCAGTTTTTGTTTTGTGGGTGGGAGTTGTTAGTTTTATTTTGACCCATTTTCCTGAAATGGTAAGCCGCGCAAATTTTTATTTCTTTTTTCCGGCGGGATTTATGATGGGTGCCTCAGCGTGGTTTTTATTTCTTTCTCTATGGATTATGCCACGAATAAAAAAACTGGGAGAGCGGAGCCTTCATATAATCTCTAAAATTTCCGCGGTCGCGCTTTTGATCGCCGCGGTGTTTCTTATCTTTGAGAAATTTTAATGCGATTTTTTAAATCCTTTTTGTTTATTGCAGCCCTGCTTTTCCTCTTCTTTTTTTTGATCGATAAAATCCCTCTTTGGTCCTCAGACGAAGGCCGTTACGGCGAAATCGCGCGGGAAATGTTCGAATCCGGTGATTTTGTCCTTTCGCGGTTCAATTATGTGGATTATACGGAAAAGCCCGTACTGGCCCCGATTTTGTCCGCCTTTTCCTGCGCTCTTTTCGGAGTCAATTCTTGGAGCATACGCC
The DNA here is from genome assembly GCA_016196565.1 of Candidatus Omnitrophota bacterium. Next base: position 7,403 of record JACPXK010000108.1, read on the forward strand.
TCATCCCTGTTCTTTCCGCTCTTGCCGGAATTGGAATGACATTCCTTTTTGCGCGGAAATTTTTTTCGGAACAAACGGCAATGGTTGCAGTCATTATTTTGTCCACCACGGTGGGGTATGTTTTGGTGGGGCGTTTTGCCGTGATTGATATGCTGATGACATTTCTTTTGAGCGCCTCTCTCTTTTCTCTCTTCACGGCCAATATTCAGCGGCAGGCGCGATATTATTTGGCCGCTTATGTCTTTATGGGACTGGCCTTTCTCACCAAAGGGCTTATCGGAATTATTCTGCCGGGAATGATTTACTTTGCGTTTCTCGTTTGGACTAAAAATCTCAAAGAAATTAAAAATATGAAATGGCTGTGGGGAATTTTGATTTTAGCAGTGATCATCCTGCCGTGGTGGTTTCAAGTGACGGCAAGGAAACCGGAGTTTTTTAAAGAATTTATTCTAGAGCAGCATTTCACCCGTTTTTCCACGGGGCATTTCGGAAGAAAAAAGCCATTCTGGTTCTTTGTGCCGATTTTATTCGTCACTTCCTTTCCATGGTCTCTTTTTCTCCCGGCGGCTGTGATAAGCGGGCTTCGAAAGGAAGGGGCCCTGCGTCGCAAAATACAATTTCTCATTTGCTGGACCGCTGTCATTTTAATTTTTTTCAGTATTCCCAAATCCAAATTGCCTTATTATCTCCTGCCCGTCAGTATGGCGGTCAGCATTTTGATTGCCAATTTTCTGCAGGAATGGATTGATGCCAAAGGGAAATTGCCGAAACTCAATCCCAGTGTGATGGCTTGGAGCTGGAAAGTGATTACGGGTATTTGTGTTTTGGGCGGCGTCGGATTAAATATTTTTCTTTTAATTTGGCATCGCAGCCCCGAGGTCAATATTCTGCGTCCTATTCTTCATCTGGGCGGATTTCTTCTTATTCTGGGGAGTCTGGCAGCTTATCACTTGATGCGAAGAGCGCAATTAAAGGAAGCTGTTTTTTCGCTGGCGGGCATGATTTACGGTGTCTTGATTTTTGCTTTTATTGCGATGCTGCGCATGACGCCTTTTCAAAGTACTTTTGATTTTGTTCAAACCCTTCAACCCATGTTAAAAACTGAAGACATGGTTTCGGTCTTTACTTCGCCGGACACTTTTTCCGACCTGCCGTTTTATTTAAAAAGACGTATTGTGGTTGTGGGGCCTGACCGGGGGACTTCAAAGGCGGAAAGTTTAAAAGCGGAAAATCGCGCTAAGCTGGCCGATTGGTTTTTACCGACGGAAGAATTTGTTTCTCTGTTTAACAAAAAAGACCGCAGGATTTTTTGTCTTATGCCCCGCAAACACTTCTCAGAGCTTCAAGGGCTGGGACTTCGCGGTTACCGCATGATCAGGGAAGATCACGGGAAAATTCTTATCTCCAATTAGCCCGAATTTCTCATCGATTTGATGAGAAATTCGCCCAAAGGGTTTTTGCGAAAATAAGTTATGTTCTTTTCGCAAAAAGGCTTATCTTTTGCGCGCTGATTCAACAGCGCGCAAAACTTTGGCCGTTTTTATGACGGCCAAAGCGGTTTTCTTAAAAAAATGATGAGAAAACCGGGTTAGCCCTCGCAAATCATTTCCACTTTTTTTTCAAAATCAGGGTAAAATAGGGAGACCCAAAAAGGAGGTAAGGTGTTTATTTTTGGCGAAATTAAAAAGGGGATTGCGGCAGGGTGTTCCTTTTTGCGTTTGGGAAAGGGACCGGAAAAGCTGGTTGTCTTTCCGCCCATTTATGATTCCCTTTTTGAACTTGCCGATTTTACCGGTTATTTCCGTTATCTTTTCAGATTTTTTTCAAAAACCCATACAGTTTATCTTGTCAGCCGTAAACGCCGGCTGCCAGTGGGGTATTTGACGCGTAATATGGCGCGCGATTATGCGGAAGTTTTCTCAGCTGAAATCGGCGGGCCCGCTGTGGTGATGGGAATCTCTCTTGGCGGTTTGATCGCCCAGTATTTTGCCCATGATTATCCTCAATATACCAAGGCGCTTATTATTTCCGGAAGCGCCTACCGTATGGGATCGGAAGGGCTTGAGATTGCGCGCCGTTGGATTCCCTGGGCGCGCGAAGGACAGTGGGACAAAATTTATCAGGAATCGATGGATTTTTCTTATACCGGCAGCCATCATTTTTTTTCTCAGCTCATGAAGCCTTATTTTGTGGGGCGGCTCTCGAAAAACATCAAAGATCCGAGTGATTTTATTGTGTCAGGACAGGCCGGTATGCTTCATGATTCCCTTTCTTTGCTTCCGGAACTTACTATGCCGGTTCTGATGCTGGGCGGTTCCAGCGACCGTTTTTTTCCGGAAAGTCTGCTCTATGAAATGAAATATGCCATTAAGGATTCGCGGCTTTTTGTCCAGCAAGGGACGAAGCATGCGGTCTTTGAACAAAATCGAAAAAAGATTTCTAAAATAATTTTGGAATTTGCCAAACGAGGCTCCCGTGAAAATGCCGACGCACTCCACCGTTGATCTTAAGGCCGAGCAGGAAAAAACTCTTTCAACCGCACGGCATCGTTACAAATGGCTCGCTTCGATTTTGTTTATTTTTATGGACCTTTTTTACGGCAAAAGGCGTACGCTTTCCAAATTTAAAGTCCTGGAGGTGATCGCTCGCGTTCCTTATCAAACCTGGGAACAGGTGGCCTATATTGCTATGACGCATACTTATACGGCCCCGGATTTTGCCCGGAGAATTTTCGAATTCATCAAAGAGGCCCGCAGCCAGCAGGACAATGAGCAGTGGCATCTTCTCATTCTCGAAGAAATGGTCCAGAAAAAGGGGGCCCGTGAAAATTTTTTCCTCTACCGGATCATGCCGCAATTTATGGCGTTTTTTTATTATCATGTGAGCTGGGCCCTCTACGTTTTGAAACCGGCCTGGAGCTATGATCTCAATGCGGATTTTGAAGACCATGCCGAGCATGAATACATGGAATTCGTGAAGGAAAACCCCGATTTTGAAAAGCAGCCCTTTGAGAGTGAATTCAAAAAAGATTACGGAGATTTTAACTGCTTGGCGGACCTTTTCCGCCGGATTGGCCTCGATGAGCGCATCCATAAAGAAGAAAGCCTTGATCGTATCCGCCACCCGCGCTTCTCTTAATCCATTGCTTCCCAAGAGGAAAAGAAGAAGCTATAATATTTCGCCATGCAAAAAACCATTCTGATTGTTGATGACGATCCCAAAATCGCCAATCTGATCGACTTTCGCCTTAAAAAAATGGGGCATACCACGTATACAGTCCATCGCGGGCTGGAAGCGATGGAATACATCAAACAGCACACTCCCATGCTTGTTATGCTGGACATCCGTTTACCGGATACCAACGGCGTCGAGCTTTTAAAAGAAATTCAAAAAAGTTATCCCCACACCCATGTCATCATCATCAGCGCCCATGCCGACGTCAAAATGGCAGTTGATTGCATGAAATTGGGCGCCTACGATTTTGTGGAAAAGCCAATCGCTTTTGCCGAACTGGACACGAAAGTCAAACATCTCTATAAGCAATTCCATTTGACCGAAGAAGTCTCCATGCTCCGCCGGGAATTGGGAGAAAAATATAAATTTAAAAGCATGATCGGCAAAAGTCCTGAGATAAAAAAAGTGTTTGATGCGATTGACCTTGCGACCAAAAGTGAAGTGAATGTGCTGATCGAAGGCGACAGCGGAACGGGGAAAGAGCTGGTGGCGCGTGCCATTCATTTTAACGGTCTTCAAAAACAGGGGCCTTTTGTGGCCGTGAATTGTGCGGCCATTCCGGAAAATCTTCTGGAAAGTGAACTTTTTGGGCATGAAAAAGGGGCTTTTACCGGGGCATTGGCGCGAAGAATAGGAAAATTCGAGCAGGCGCAGGGAGGCACGCTATTTCTGGATGAGATTGCTGATTTGCCGGCGTCTTTACAAGTGAAACTGCTTCGTGTTTTGCAGGAGCGGGAAATCGAAAGGGTCGGAGGGCAGTCAGCCATTCCGATCCACGTGCGGTTTATTGTGGCGACGAATAAGGATTCAAAAAAACTGGTGGAGCAGGGACAATTTCGAGAGGACCTTTATTTCCGCCTGAATGTTTTTCCGATCCGCATTCCTCCTTTACGGGACCGAAGAGAAGATATTCCAGAGCTTTTTAAATATTTTATGGAAAAACATCTGGGGAAAAAATCTTCTCTAAGAGTGGAGCCGGACGCCCTAAAAATCCTTATGGCTTATGAATGGCCGGGAAATATTCGAGAGCTGGAAAATTTGACCGAACGTCTTATGCTGGTTAAAAGAGGAAATGGGGATATTAGTACGGCGGACATTTCTTCTCTTTTAGAACCCCCCAAGCCTTTTACCTCTGCTGTTTCTGCTGCACCTGCGGCTGACGATTTAAATTGGAAAAGTAAAGAAAAGGTCATCGGCGATACCGAGCGTACCCTGCTTGAAAATGCCCTTCAGGCTTCGGGAGGCAATATCAGTAAAGCTTCCAAGCTTTTGAATATCAGCCGGGACACATTCTATCGAAAAATGAAGAAATATTCTCTTTCCGCAATTTAATATCCTCCCGTAGAATCCAGCGGCGTTAAATTCACACGAATCAATCCTGCCTTTGCATCGGCGATTTGCCGGAAAGAAGATTTGCTTAAATCAATAATACGGTTTTTGAATCTCTTTGACGGTCCTCGGTCGTTGACCACACAGACCACCGATTTCCCATTCTCCAGATTGGTGACTTTAAGGCGGCTCCCGAAAGCATAATCCCATGAGGCGCAAGTTTTTTTTGAGCTGCGAAAAACTTCTCCGTTTGCAGTGTATTTGTTGATATGCGGATCACTTTCGCTATACCAGGAGGCAAGGCCGGACATTCTAGCAGCCTCATAGGATAATGCCGGGATGCTCGCATGCAGAACCAACATTTTTACAATTAAGAAGACCATGATTTTTCTGTAAAGATTACGCTTATCCATTTTTTTCTCCTTATCCGTCTTTCTTCACCTTTCATAACGCAAAATGAATGCCACTTTTTCCCCATGAAAAGACGCAATTTGCTGATTGCAGGCTGTAAGAAAATGTCAGAAAACTCGGACAAAACCAGGTTTTTCCTCAGACTTTTTTACTTTGATGGAATATATCTTCATTATCATAAGTCTTTTATTATCAATTAGTTAAGATTGAATTAAGGCGTGATTTTCATTCTTGGCAAACTTGGTACGGCAATTGAATTGAAGGAGGCGGAGGCTTGGAGAAGATGAGCGATGGAGAAGGAGGATTCAACATGAAAGACTCAGAGCTTCTTTATCTGAAATTTCAAAAACGATTTTCAACTCAAAAACTTCTCAAGCGCTTCCCTCGGGAGAAGAAAAGAATTGTGGAAGTGGCGCTCCTCGATGTCAATCAGCGGCTGCTTCGTGAAATTATTAAAGAACAAAAAATGTTCTACCGCTTGGGCATGCTGCGGCGGAAATTTCATCGAATGCGGCGTTTGTTAAAAGAAAAGGGAACGTGGAGGAGGTGGCAACATGAGGGCCGTCCGGTTAATTTTTAATTTAGGAGTCATCGCGCTTTTACTGTTTCCGGCCGCAGGGTTTGGAGAAATCATTGAGGGTCAGGTCACGGCGCTGAGTCCTTATCAGAATTCCGTCGGCATACTGCGCACCAATCCAGTCAGCGATAAAGAAGAAATCCTGAATATTTCCGTGAATGGGGCTACGCGATACCGCGGTTTAAGTTCCATCAATGAGCTTGAATTCGGAGACGACGTGCGTATTGACGGGCAGCTCGATCGGATCACAAAAAGCTGGGAAGCCCGCTCGATCAAAAAGACGTAAGTGGAAAGGAGGAATAATGCATGAGTTCGAAAATTCTTGTTGTGGATGATGAAAAACAAATTCGAGAATTGCTTCGCCACAAACTTTCGACCCTCGGCTTCGAAGTTTCAACCGCTAAGAATGGAAAGGAGTTTTCAGGGAATGCGCTTCAGGAAAAACCCGACCTTATCATTCTTGATATTTGGCTGAAACATGAAATGGGAACGGATGTTTATGACGATTTGCTGGTTCATGGTTTTGATCCTGCCGTACCTGTTATTTTTATTACCGCGCTGGTAGAAGGATATCCCAAGCGTTTTTCTCTGGAAGCAAACAGCAGTAGGAAATTCGCGCTTTTTAGCAAGCCTTTCGATTTTGAAAGACTGGCGAGTGAGATTCGGTGCCTTTTAAATCAAGAGGAGGAAAATCATGAATGAAAAATCACACGGGATTTTTCAGACCATCAAGGACGAAATGGTGGATGTGATTGCCGGGGCCGGTGAAATCGCCGGAGCGGTGGTGGATACCGTGAGCCGATTAGTGACCAAAACATTCCAAGAAGCGGGCGAAATTGGAGTGTCGGCAATCGAAATCACTTCAGGCGTCATTGGCGCCTCAATCCAAGCCGTGATGGAAGTTGGCGGAGACTTGGGTCTTGTCGCAAAATGTACGGTGCTCGGAGTCCTCCGAGGTACCCGAGAAGTAACAACTCATCTGTCGGCTACGATTGCCGATGCTGCTGGCAGTGTGATTAAACATACGGCGGAGTTAAGCGGCGATGTTGGAATCGCGGCCAAAGGAGCGGTCGAGGGAGCGATTGAAGGGGCCAAAGAAATTGGTTTAGGTCTTGAAGAAGCTGCCTCGGAAGCCGCAACCGGGGCCGTCAAAGCGGCGTATGCCATTAGTTTGGAGGTCGGAGGCAAAGTCCGCAACGCAGTGACGGGAACTATTTCCGGAGTCAAAGTCGTATTGAAAGAACCATTTAAAGTCCATCAAGATGAAGAGAAAAATCATACAAAAGCTGCCTGAGCAGAATTTTTAAATTTGAAGGGATTTTTTTTGAAAGGGGGGTGGAAACTCATGAGAAAAAATACGATGCTGATCAGCTCGTTGATTTTTGTTTTGGCATTGGTGCCTGGATGTGCTTCCAACTCTAACCCGGGAGGGTTAACAGAGCGCGAAGTAGGGGGGCTTACAGGGGCTGGCATTGGAGCGGGAAGTGGCGCAATCATTGGCAGCGCAACCGGGAGTGCCGCTGCAGGCACGGCGATTGGTCTTCCTATTGGTTTAGTGGCTGGAGGACTTATCGGAGAAGGTATGCGTCAAAACAAAGAGGCAGCCAAACAGGCTGCTCGTGAGGAAGTAATGAAGCAAGAGTATGGACAGTCTCAGCCGGAAGTGACGAGCGGAGTTCGGACTGTAGAAAGTAACAAAATGTACAATCCGAAAACCGGCCAGACTTTTCCTGATGGGTATTTATTTGATCCCAAATCGGGAGAAAAATTGGAACCCATGAAAGTTTTTTAAACCCGCCGCGGGGTGAAGGATCGTGTCCCATTCCATGGGGGGATGGGGCACATCCTTTCAAAAAAAGAAAAAAGGAGAAAATTTATGAAAACAGCACTAAAGATCGGGATGGGGTTATTAATGCTTGGATTGGTCTTAAGTAATACACCTGTGTTTGCTAAACCCGGCGGTGGCGGGGGACATGAAGGTGGTGGTCCTGCCGGTTTTGATCACGGTGAGAAAAAAGGATGGAAGGGTGAAGATGTTCCGCCAGGATGGGAACATGGGGAGAAAAAAGGCTGGCATGGCGAATCAAGCCCTCCTGGACAAATGAAAAAAACGCGTGAGGATGCCAAAAAGGAAGGGAAAAAAGAAAAAGAAAAATAATGAAAGGGATAATGATTCCCAAGAATCTTAATCCTATGATGCTTGCCTGTTTAATCTCTTCTGTGATGTGCAGTGGTTGCACCATCTTGGTGATTGGCACAGCCGCTGCGACAGGCGGGTATGCGGTAAGCGCGGATGGAATCGAAGGCATTTCTGATAAAAGTTTTGATCATTTGTGGAACGAAGCCCATGAAGTATTCGAGCAGCAAGGAATTGTCGAATGGGAAAGTAAAGAAGAAGGAAAAATGAAAGCTAAAATTGGCAGTTCAACGGTGAAGTTCCGGCAGGAACAAGCGACCCCGCATAGTGTGATTGTTCGTGTGCAAGCACGCCGGGCGGGCGGCTTGTTCCCTAACCGTAATTTGGCCCGCCGCCTTTATGACATGATTGCGCATGAAGAAGAAGGAACCAAAGAGTCATAAATCAAAGGAGATAAAACAATGAATGATTTTCAATTTGTCAAAAAGCAGAGAAATATTCTCCTCATGGGTTACGGATTCTTTTGCTCGGCGGCAGTCATAGGAATTTTTTTGATTGATAATTTTATGAAACAGGAGATTTCAATTACCGGAGCTTTGTCTTCGTTCTGGACGACGATAGGTGTACATTGGGGAATTCTTTTTCTGATGGGACTGCCTTTTATCTTTCTTTTTATCAACCATGAAATTGATCAGGAGAAACTCATTCGCACGGATGAGGCGACGGGTTTATATAGCCGCAGGCAGCTTCTCAAGACTTTGGACCGGGAATTGGAGCGCGCACAGCGCTACAAACGTGAGCTTTCGATCTTAATGATTGATTTGGATGATTTTAAAAAAATTAACGACCTCTATGGTCATCTAGCCGGTGACCGGATCCTTAAAGAAATAAGTGTTATTTTATCCGAAAGCTTGCGTTCAGGGGATACGGTTGGCCGTTATGGAGGAGATGAATTCCTGGCCATCCTTCCAGAAACTGGGGCGGAAGCGGCCCAAAAGGTGGCCTTCCGAATATGGGGCAATGTCGGGGAATGTCCTTTTAAGATAAAAAATGAAATTGTGTATCTATCGATTAGTGTGGGGATTTCTTCCCTCAATGAAATGTCTGGCGAAGCAGACCGGTTCCGCATGATTCATCAAGCCGATAAGGCAATGTTTTATGAAAAAAGCGCCTAAAGCTTCAATGTAAATTTTCTATATTCCACACGAAAGCTGATAATTGGCACGCATTGTGCACTATCCATCACAATTCCAGATAGAAATGGTCCTTAGAGAGGAAAAAAAAGATTTGTTCTTTACAAAAATGTTACTCCTTTAACTTTTTTGTAATTTCTTTATAAAAGATTAAAAAGTTTTAACCGAGAATCGATGAATGAAAATACAGCAATCAATTCAAAAAAAGACAAACGCTTTGCTCTCCTCTACGAGGTTAGCCGGGCGATTGCTTCCAATCGTTATTTGGAAGAAATCCTTTTGCTGGTGGTTGGCATGACGGCTGATTTAATGGGATCAAAAATTTGTTCTTTAATGTTATTGGATGAGGAAAAACAAGAACTCGTGATCAAAGCAACTCAAAGTTTAAGCGAACATTATCGCACGAAGCCTCCGATTAAAGTCGGGGAAAGTGTGAGTGGAAGGGCCGTGCAAAAGAAAATGCCCATTACGGTTCGCGATGTGACTGTCGAGAGCGGTTACAACTATCCTGATATAGCAAAGGCTGAGGGCTTACGCTCACTCGTATCAATTCCTATGATGATTAAAAACCGTGTGATTGGAGTTTTGAACTGTTATACCGCTAACGAGCACGAATTTAGTGAAGAGGAAATTCAACTTTTGGCCGGTGTGGCGAATCAGGCCGCCGTTGCGATTGAAAATACAAATCTTTTGGCGGAAAAAGTCGCTGCGGTAGAAGCTCTGGAAACGCGCAAGCGAGTGGAACGGGCCAAAGGGATTTTGATGAAGCGCTATTCGATTGGAGAAACCGAAGCTTATCGATTGCTTCAAAAACAGAGTATGGACAAAAGCCATTCTTTAAAGGAGATTGCGGAAGCCATTATTCTTTCCGAAGAAATGGCCAATTAAATTGTTATTGCGAACCCCGTAGAGGTGAAGCAATCCCGTTTTTAAAAGTGAGATTGCTTCGTCGGCCCTCCGGGCCTCCTCGCAATGACAAACGGTTGACAACTTAATGTGGAAGACAACGGTGTCTTCCCTAAAAAAGACTCGAGCAAAGGCGTTCGACGAAAAAATCGTTGAACGCCTTTTTATTTTAAACGAGGAGCAGCAAATGGAACAAAAACATCTGGTGGTGATCGGAAATGGAATGGCGGGAATGGCCTGTGTCGATCAAATTTTGAGGCGAAAACCCAACTTTAAAATTACAGTTTTAAGTGAAGAGCCTTATTACAACTATAACCGCATTCTTTTGTCCGCAGTGCTTGCCGGCGAAAAGAGCGTGGACCAGATCACCATTAATAGTAAAGAGTGGTATGAACAGAATAATATCCAGCTTTGCCGTGACGTCCGGGCTGTGGATATCGATGCCAAAAACAAACAGGTCTTTGGAGCGGACGGATCTTCTTATTCTTATGATTTGCTGCTTCTTGCCACCGGCAGCAATCCTTTTATTCCTCCTATCGAAGGCGTAAATAAAAAAAATGTTTTTACATTTCGGAACATGTCTGACACCGGAGCCATTTTGGAAGCTTGTAAATCCGCCAAAACCGCGCTGGTCATCGGCGGAGGACTTCTTGGGCTGGAAGCCGCACGCGGTGTTCTCAATCAAGGCGTAAAGGTCACGGTTGTGCATATCATGGACCGGTTGATGGAGGTGCAGCTCGATGAAGTGGGAGGGCAGTTCCTGAAACGTGAAATTGAGAAACTCGGCATCAACGTACTTTTAAATAAAAACACGGCAAAAATCATGGGTGAAGATCAAGTCGACGGCGTCATGTTTAAAGATGGTTCCATTGAACAGACAGACATGGTGGTCATTGCCTGCGGAATACGTCCGAATGTGGAACTTGGAAAAAAGGCGGGCCTCAAAGTTAATCGCGGAATTGTAGTCAATGATTATATGGAAACGACGGACCCTTCGATTTTTGCTGTGGGAGAATGCGTCGAGCACCGGGAAAAAGTTTATGGGCTTGTGGCGCCGCTTTATGACCAGGGAAAAGTGCTGGCCGCCACGATGACCGGAGATAAAGGGCCCGTCTATGAAGGCTCAGTTTTGGCCACCAAATTGAAAGTGATGGGCATTGAGCTTTTTTCCGCCGGCGATTTTAGGGCCGCCGAGTCAGACAAAGAAGTGGTGGCGCTTCAGGATCACGGCCTCGGAATTTATAAAAAAATCGTGGTGCATCAAGACCGCGTGGTGGGAACAATTTTGATCGGCGATGCCTCGGATGCCAATCGTTTGCTGGAGCTCATGCGTAAAAAAGAGCGGCTCGGTGAAAATCGAAAAAGCGTGTTATGGGGCGAGACGATGGCGGTTCCCGGTGCGCCGGATGATGTGATGTCGCGGCCGGACACGGACACCATTTGCGGTTGTATCGGAGTGACGAAAGGTCAAATCCTTGGAGCGATTCGCGAAAAAGGTCTGAAAACCGTTTCTGAAGTTAAAACCTGCACCAAAGCCTCGAGCGGATGCGGGACCTGCGCCGGTTTAGTGCAGCAAATTCTGGTCGCTGCGGTGGGCGCGGAATTTCAGGAAGAAAAAAAAGAAGTGCTTTGCGCCTGCGTTCCTTTTCCTAAAGAACAGCTTCGAACCATGATCGAAACTCAAAAATTAAAATCTGTGCAGGATGTTTTAGATATTTATGGAAATGTTACCGGCTGTTCTTATTGCAAACCGGCCTTGAGTTATATCGTCGAAGAAGTTCACTGCGGTGATCATAAAGAAGACCGCTCAGCGCGTTTTATTAATGACCGCGTGCACGCCAATATTCAAAGAGACGGGACCTTCTCAGTCATCCCTCGCATGCGCGGCGGAGTCACAAGTCCGGAGCAGCTTCGAAAAATTGCGGACGTCGCAGAAAAATACAAAGTTCCGATGGTGAAAGTCACAGGCAGTCAGCGCATCGATTTGCTCGGCGTCAAAAAAGAGGATTTGCCCAAAATGTGGGCGGACCTTGATATGACCTCCGGTTATGCCTATGCCAAG
>JACPXK010000106.1 GCA_016196565.1 Candidatus Omnitrophota bacterium
CCGGCGCTGGAAGGATTTTTAAAAAGCAAAGGCCTGGCGCTTTCAGACGTCAGCGTGAAAGAAACGCCCCGCGGAAAATTTGTTCAAGTTCAAAAAAAAGAAACCGGCAAATCCGCTGCCGCGATTTTGCCGTCCCTTTTTCAGGAAATTCTTTCATCGCTGAATTTTCCCAAAAATATGCGCTGGGAGCCGAGCGGTGCGCGTTTTCCCAGACCAGTACGCTGGCTGGCGGCGCTTCTTGATAAAAAAGTTTTACCCGTCAAATTGGCGAACGCTAAAGGGGGAAGTCAAACCTTTGGACATCGTTTTCTTGCATCCAAATCTTTTAAAATTAAATCTGCGGATTGGAAAGAATATGTTCAAACCTTAAAACGCGGTCATGTGATATTGCCGCTCAAAGAACGTGAGGATGAGATTCGCGAAGGGCTTCGCAGCAAGTTTCATCAAACCCACTTTGACGAAGAATTGGTCCATATCACGGCCCAGCTGGTGGAAGAGCCATTTTTGCTCCGGGGAAAATTCTCTAAAACTTATTTGGAACTTCCTAAAGAAGTACTCGCGAGCTGCATGAAGAAAAATCAGAAAATTTTTGCCTGCTACGATTCCAAAAACCAGCTTACCGGACATTTTGTGGCTGTGCTAAACGGAAAAAGATCAGGCCTTACTCAAATTACGATGGGTTATGAAAATGTTCTTGAGGCCAGGCTCCGGGATGCACGCTATTTTTATGAAGCTGACACCAAAGAGCCATTGGAGAAGAAATTACCGCTGCTTGAACAAATCGTTTATCTGGGGAAGCTTGGTAATATGCGCCAGAAAACCGAAAGACTCGAGAAATTATCTGAAGCTTTCACCGGGCTTGTCGGCCGCAGCGATATCAAAAATGATCTCAAGCGCGCAGCGCATCTTTCCAAAATTGATTTGATGACTCATCTCGTTTACGAATTTCCGGACATTCAGGGAATTGCCGGCAGGGAATATGCGCTTGAAGGAGGAGAAAAAGAGGAAGTTGCGCAGGCCATCGGCACGCAATATCTTCCCAAGAATCTCGCGCAAAATTATCAAGAGCTTAAAAAATCCATTACCCCGCTCGGTGCGATGTTCAGCATCATCGACCGGCTGGATTTACTGGTGGGAGCATTCGGCATTGGACTTGAACCGAGCGGAAGTCAGGACCCTTATGCGCTTCGCCGCTCCGGCGGAAGCCTTGTGAAATTAATCCGCGCGTTTGGATTTCATTTTTCACTTTCCGAAGCGATTTCAAAAAGCTGTGAACTTTACGGCAATTCGCTTGATTTAAAAAAGGAAGAGCTCACGAAAAAACTTCTGCAATTTTTAAAGGAGCGCACGGTTTTTGAAATTCAGCCTAAACCCGGCAGCCGTGCCAGCGAAATTCTTGAAGCCGTTTTCAAATCTTCCTTTGATGATTTGTCCGATGTGTTTAAACGGTATGAAATGCTGAACACTTTGTATGAAGAGTCTCCGGATACTTTCATCAAAGCCGCCAAAGTGGTGGAGAGGACCTCCAATATATTAAAAGGCGCGGGCGCGCTGGTCAGTGCCGAGGTCAAATCCGAGCTTTTTACGGATGATTTGGAAAAGAGGCTTTTGGGGGTCCTTGAGGAAAGATCCCGCGAAATAACCGACTCGATTAGCCGGGGGGACTATGAAAAAGCCACCCTTCTTTTCGGCAAGGCCTTCTATGAACCCCTGCATAGCTTCTTTGAGAAAGTCATGGTGAATGTTGAAGATAGAGCAATTCGGGCCAACCGGCAGGCCCTTATGAAGCGTATCAATAGCCTCTATGCCGACCGCCTGGCCGATCTTTCAGTACTATCCAGAATTGACCAAGGATGATATAATTCCAAACTTTCCGCAATGATCATAGCATTTATGAACATCTCCAATACCGTCATTACGAGGAGATCCGTAGGATCGACGAAGTAATCTCGCGGGATTGCTTCGCCCCTTCGGGGCTCGCAATGACGAGTGAGGGATGTTCAATTTTGAAAGGAGAATTTTTCAATGAGCACAGTAACCAAAGGGGCAAAAATGTCAGGTAAAAGCAAATCTGCACAATATGTTTATTTCTTCGGAAACGGCAAAGCCGAAGGCGATGCCACCATGAAAAGTCTTCTCGGCGGCAAGGGCGCAAATCTTGCCGAAATGACTAATCTTGGTATTCCGGTCCCTCCAGGGCTTACGATTTCTACCGTGGCCTGCGATCTTTTTTATAAGGGCGGCGAAAAATGGCCGAATGGACTCGAAGCGCAGGTGAAAGAAAATCTGGCCAAGCTTGAAAAGGCGATGGGCGCTAAATTGGGCGATCGGGACAATCCGCTGCTTGTGTCAGTCCGAAGCGGTGCCGCAGTTTCCATGCCGGGTATGATGGACACGGTTTTAAATTTAGGACTTAATTCCGAAGTGGTTCAAGGCCTCATTATCAAAACTGAAAATGAACGTTTTGCCTGGGATGCCTACCGTCGTTTCATCCAGATGTTTGGAAATGTGGTGATGAATGTGAAACACGACACCTTCGAACATATTCTGGAAAAGAAAAAAGAACAAGTGGGCGCCAAGCAAGATACCCAGCTCAACGCCAATGATTTAAAAGATGTGGTCCGCCAGTTCAAAAAGGCCTATCAAGATGAAACCGGCGAAGAATTCCCCAGCGATCCTTACCGCCAGCTCACCAAATCCATTAATGCCGTGTTCAGTTCCTGGAACAATCCGCGCGCTGAAAAGTACCGCCAGCTTTACGACATTCGCGGCCTTCTCGGAACGGCCGTGAACGTCCAAGCCATGGTGTTCGGCAATATGGGCGAAACTTCCGGAACGGGCGTTTGTTTTACGCGCAATCCATCCACCGGAGAAAATAAATTTTACGGAGAGTTTTTGGTCAACGCCCAGGGCGAAGACGTCGTGGCCGGAATTCGCACGCCGGAACCCTTGGAAGATATGGCCAAACAATGGCCGCAGATTTACAAACAACTCGTGGCTTTCCGCGCCAAACTCGAAAAACATTATCGCGATATGCAGGATATCGAGTTCACCATTCAGGAAGGAAAACTTTACATCCTTCAAACCCGCAATGGAAAACGCACGGCCGCAGCGGCAGTCCGCATTGCAGTTGAACTCGTGAAAGAAGGCTTGCTCAATCAGGACAAAGCCCTTCTTCGGGTCGACCCCAAACAATTGGACCAGCTTCTCCACCCGACTTTTGATCCCAAAGAAAAAAAAGAAATTATCGCCAAAGGACTTCCTGCTTCTCCGGGAGCGGCAACGGGCCGCGTGGTTTTTAACGCGGAAGATGCCGAGAATTGGGCGGCAAAAGGCGAAGCCGTCATTTTAGTGCGCATTGAAACCTCGCCGGAAGATATCGGCGGAATGAATGCCGCAAAAGGTATTCTGACGGCGCGCGGAGGTATGACTTCGCACGCGGCGGTGGTTGCGCGCGGCATGGGAAAATGCTGTGTGGCCGGTGTCGGTGAAATTCAAATTGATTATAAAGCCAAACAATTTCGTTCCGGATCCGTTATCGTTAAAGAAGGCGATTTTATTTCGCTCGATGGAAGTCTCGGGCAGGTTTATAAAGGCAAACTTAAAACTCTGGAAGCGGAACTTTCCGGTGATTTTGCCAAACTCATGAGCTGGGCGGATAAAACCCGTAAATTGAATGTGCGTACAAACGCGGACACTCCGAATGATTCCGAAGTGGCACGCAAATTCGGCGCAGAAGGAATCG
>JACPXK010000008.1 GCA_016196565.1 Candidatus Omnitrophota bacterium
GATAAGGGCCGCCACGTATTTTCGCCTTTACGATTTTCAAAAACGCCTTTGCGGGTGGCAAGCCACAACAGATGATTTCCGCCGGAGGCTAGAAGCTCGCGAAAATCAGAAACGGAAGCCGTGATTTCTCCTTCCTCCCCAGAAAATTCATCTTCGATTTCGAGAAATTCCTCGTCGCCGCCCGAAAGCAGCGAGAACACAGGCTGAAAGTGATTTAGGTCACGCGAAAGATAAAGACGCCTGCGCGTGGCGGCGAAAAGTCGGTCATCAAAGACCCGGACCAGAACCACCGGTTCGCGCTTGGAAAAATTTTCCATGCGAAACCAGTTTTTTCCGTGATCATCCGATTCAAACAACCCGCCTTCTGTCGCCAAAAATAAATGATCCGTATCTTCCGGCAAAACCGCCATGGACAAAACAGATTTTTCAGAAACATTTTTGCCGCGGAAAAGCACTTGGCCTTTTTGCGTTAAAAGATTGAATTCGAAAGCCCCGTCTCTGGTCAAAAAGAAAACGGAATCGGGAATTTTCCGGAAAACCATGAGATGCCGTATTTCGCCGGCATAAGAAGGGGAATGCCAAAGATTTTCCCACGCGTGATTTTCGTTTTCTTTAAAAACATCATGACTTGAAGCGGCAAAGAGTTTTCCGGGCTCGACCGGATGAGGGATGAGTGAGACCAGATTTTCCATGGCCGGTTGAACGGGAACTTTTTCCCAGCCTTGAAACGCGAAGGTCATGGGAATAAGTCCCAAAAAAACAATAACGGCAGCGGCATAGGCGCGAGTCGGTTTAAGTTGAAAGCACATAAACAACCTCCCTAAAATATTCAATATAAGCATAAATAGTATGTATATATTTAAATATGTCAATAAGAAATATGCATTTTTTCCAAATCGTGATATATTTCCGACTCTTCTCGGAAAGGAAAAACAAATGGGATTTCGATGCGGAATTGTGGGGCTTCCCAATGTGGGGAAGTCTACTATTTTCAATGCCTTAGCCAAAGCCCGGGCGGAAGCTTCCAATTATCCTTTCTGCACCATTGATCCCAATAAAGGTATTGTTCCAGTTCCGGATCCAAGACTTTGGACTTTAAGCGAACTTTATCATCCCCAGAAAACCACACCCACTTCCGTGGAATTTTATGACATTGCAGGATTAGTGAAAGGCGCTTCGGAAGGAGAAGGGCTCGGCAATCAATTCTTAGGCCATATCAAAGAAGTGGAAGCTATTTTGCATGTGGTGCGCTGTTTTGAGGACCCCGATATTATTCATGTCTCAGGCAGCGTGGATCCGCTGCGCGATATCGAAGTGATCGATACCGAGCTTTGCCTGAAAGATCTTGAAACCATGTCCGGCCGTTTTGACAAAACCGAAAAACTCGCGCGTTCGGGCGACAAAGAATCGCGCGAAAAGATGCCGATTTACGAAAAAATCAAAAAATCATTGGAAGACGGCACTCCGCTTCGGCGGCTTGGACTCAGTGAAGAAGAAAAAAAGCTACTGCGCGACTTGGCATTTCTTACCCTCAAACCTGTTTTGTATTGCGCCAATGTAGCGGAAGCGGATTTGGCCAAGGGCGGAGGAGAAAAAGTCGAAATCGTGCGTCAATGGGCCGCCCAGGAAGGGGCCGGGGCTGTGATGATTTCCGGCAAAGTGGAATCCGAATTAATCGATCTCTCCGAAGAGGAACAAAAAGAATTTTTGAAAGAGCTGGGATTAAAAGAGCCGGGACTCAATGCTTTAATCAAAGCCGGATATGATTTACTGGAACTCATTACTTATTTTACGGCCGGCGAAAAAGAAGTACGCGCCTGGACCATACGCCGCGGCACCAAAGCCCCGCAGGCGGCGGGCGTGATTCACTCGGATTTTGAACGCGGATTCATTCGCGCCGAAGTGATGAATTATGATGATCTTATCCGCCTCAAATCGGCCCAAGCCGTCAAAGAAGCCGGCCTTCTTCGCGTGGAAGGAAAAGATTATGTCGTCAAAGACGGCGATGTGATGCTTTTCCGCTTTAACGTATAGCTTTTTCCAAACGATCTAAAACCATCAACCTCTAGTAAAATATAACAATCCAAAAGAAGTTATTTGAAGGTTTTAAAAAGTCATGCTATCATTCTAACCGCATTAATTTCAACCCTATGCAAAAAGACCACTCACCAAGGGAGGTTGGCTTTTGCAGAAGTTAATCGCTACCATTCTAATTTTTTGTGTCGGTTTTTTAAATGCCCCATCGGTCGGGGAATCCCTTACAACTTCTTATTTTTCGTTTGACCAAGTTTTACCTTCTCTTCAAATCCCAAAAAATCTAGGTTCCGTCGAAGAAATCTATCGCGGCAGAAATCATCAAACCGTAATTTTAATTCAAGACGCGCATTCCATCCCCGATGCTCAGAAATCGATTTATCATATTCTTGGTTACCTTGAAGATCGATACCGTGTGGATCAAGTGGGCGTGGAAGGCGCCTTTTCAAAGCTTGACCCCACCCTTTATCAAAATTTCCCGGATCGGGAAATTCTAAAAGAAGTTTTTCAAAAATATTTAGATCGCGGCGAACTTTCCGGCGCTGCTGCCGCCTGTGCCCTGAATAAAAATAAAGCGGAGTATTTTGGCCTTGAAAATCCCGTTCTTTATGAAAATGAAATGCGGGCCTTTTTTGAAGCGGAAGCCGTGCAGGGGAAAATCGTAGGAGAAATCAAAAGTCTCAAGAACCGGATCGAAACATTAAAGAAAAAATATTATTCGCCCTCATTGTTTCAAATGGATCAAAATGTTAAAAAATTTGAGGCGGGTAAAACAAATGCCGCAGACTATTTTGGTTTTCTTTTGCATTTAGCAGAGACCTCAAAAGAAAATGAAATCCGCACAAAGTTTCCCCATTTGGCGGATATTTTCGCCAATTTTCGCCGGAAACATTCCGCGTTCCAAGCAGACTATGTCAGAGAAATAATTTTGTCGACAGCACGTTTGAAGCCCGCCCTTAAAGGGAGAGCGGAAATAAGGGAATTTTATTTTAAGGAACAGGCCTATAAAACCGATCAAATCTCGCCCGCCGCTTTTGCCGCTTATTTGTCAGAGCTTGCCCGCTTCAAGAAGATTTCTGTTTCCTTTTCTCCGGCATTAAAAAAAGAAATTCAAACAGAAGAAAAGTTAAAGACCTTGCCGGGCGGCATTCTTTATCAAGAAGCCGGGGCCTTTTTAAAGCATCAATGGCAGATTCGTATTCAAAATGCTGCCGAGCGGCAAATTTTCATGATGTACCAAAAGCTTTACCTTTATGAAAAACTCGCGCGGCTCGAACTATCCAGAGATGAGTGGCAAGAATTACAGCAGCCTTTAGCGGCTCCGCCGAAAGAATCGGGAGGAGATCTTCGAAAGTTTCACGCCGTCTTTGGAAAATTAGCGGCGGATCCCCGTTTTGAATCAGCCCATCATTTTTATCGTTATGCTGTGGTGCGCGAAAAAGTTTTTATAGAGCGGCTATTACAAAGAATCGGTAAAGATAAACCCATGGTATCGCTTGCGGGCGGTTTTCATACTGAGGGAATGCGCCGGGCATTAAAACGCCGAAAAATTTCTTTTGTCTTAATTTCTCCTCATATGGAAACCGTGCCCGAAGACAGCCGCTATTCCGATTTGATGCGCGGACGCGTCTCTTGGCGAAGATACATACACCCCGCAAACGGCCGAGCTGATCTTTTCTCGGCTTTTTCCCAGGCCAATGCCGAAAGGTTGACGGCGCGCCTTCATCAAAAATATTCCAAATCCGAAACCCTTCGCCTCATACGGCTTTGGCGCCATGAAATATTCCGCGATTTGGCGGCTCGAGGGAAAGAAAAAGAAACGAGAAAATACATTTCCTTTATTGATCAAGCATTTTTGAAAAAAATTCCGCAAGAAGAAAAACAAGCCTTCATTCATTCTTGGCAGGAACTAATCAATCATTTTGTCAGCGGTCTTCGAAAACTCCAGGCCGAGAACCAGTTAACCGCTCAAAATATCGTTCAGCTTAGCCGCAATGCCGCTCAATTTCCTTTTGCGGTTGGCGGACTCGCGCCCGAGCCTTATCCTGTTTCTCCTCGGCGCTCTGAAACCAGAGCGATCGGAAAAACTTTAATGTGGCAGGATATGAGCGTTTTTAACTTGAATTCCGCGGATCTTAATTCTTTGAGAATTGTTGCGTCATTCCCCGAGGAATATCCTAAATTTTTTGAGCGGTACCTTCTGCCGCCTGCGGAAGAACTCAGTCCCATTGTTAAACGGCATTATCTCTTAAGAAGCGGAGATCCGGACAGGGGAATAAAAGGAATAGAACTTCATTTGATTTTGAGGGAGGGAAAACAATCTATCAATGTTCGCCTGGAAAGAAAGTTGGAATTGCTAAAAGATCCTTTTTACACCTATGAGATTTATCAAGCGTCTGATAATGCCGCGAGGATGTATTTGGGGACGGTGAATATTGATTCTAACTTATTCACAAAGGGTAAATCCTTAAAACGGGTATCGGAAAATTTAATTAGAGCGGTTAGAGAGCGAATAATCTCTATCGTTCAAAACGCAAGATACGACCGCCAATTAGAAGTGCTTATGAAAGAAAGCATGGTAACGCAAGGCAAGCTCTATAGGCATCCCGAAGAATCAAAAAATATGGGTTTTGTTTCTGCTGTTTTTCCTTCCGATTCCCGTAATATTGTTTTGTCGCATGATCTTTATGCTTATTGGGGATCCGGCAGCCATTGGCA
This sequence comes from Candidatus Omnitrophota bacterium, assembly GCA_016196565.1. Next base: position 4,753 of record JACPXK010000008.1, read on the forward strand.
AGCGGCTTCTTTAAAAGAAGTCAGGACCGAAAAAGGAACAAGTTTTGAAAGTCCTTATTTCCCTATTCATCAATTAGGTGCTGACCGGCTGGAATACACCGTTGTTGCCGTTCCAAAAGGCACGGTGGTGCTCGACAGGCCTCTTTCAGAGTGGGAGCAAAAAGCCATTTGGTGGGGCAGTAACGATTCTTTTGCGGATGGTGCCAATCCTTTTGTTTTTACTTATCTCGACGCGGAACATGCAGACGCATTAGAAATCACGTTTTCCCGTGAGATTCGTATCGGCTCCCAAGGTTTTGAATCTCCTATTTTTCAATCTCTTTTGATGAATTTGATTTATGGATTTTCGAAAAACGGTATCCGCCTCAGCGTAGAAAAAGATGGACAAACCTTGGGAATACCGGCGGCGGAACATCCCAATTCGCTAGTCTATAGGGAAGCTTTGACTAAGTTTTTTGCCGATCTTATGGGTTCGAACACCCGTCAAACATTGACTTTTAAAGCCACGTCCTCCCGTTGGGAAGAAAAAGCCCTTGAGCAGGTTTTGAAATGGTGGGAACAGGCGATGCGGTATTCCTTCATTAAGGAATCGGCAGACCAGTATATTGACTATTTTCTGGAGTCACGCATGCGATTTTTATCCCTTCTGCCGCGTTTTAATCAGACAGGCCAATGGTCCGAATATGATTTCGAAATTCGAGTTCAGCCCCGGAACAGAAGTCCTTTCCCACGAGTTTTAGAAATTGTGAGAAAACGCTTGTCGGGCATTCCCTTTACTCTTTTGACCGAACAAAATCATAGTCTTCATGTGGTCTCTGAGCATCATTTTCCGAACGGGCAGAACGGGCATAATGGTGTTCTATTATTTCGGATCGTGGCTCCTGTCGAAGAAGGTTCTTTAGAGAGCCTTATCGGAATTCGTCGAAGCGAAGAGGGGAATGGTCATCATCGCGAGATAGTGAATGGTAACGGAAAAATTCCCCGTTCCGAAACCCGGATAGATTTGAATGGGTTGTTGCGGCATGCCGTTTTGCTTCCGGGCAATGAATTGATAGAGGAAGCGGTACACGGTCTTGGTACAAAGACAGGCGTTTCGCCGTACGTTGCAAATCAGATAGAGGGTTTGACAACGCTTGAAATGGAAATCTTTTTAGATGCCCTTGAACGTTTTTCGGGAGAAAATGCTGGATTTGTAGGCCGAGTTTTAGAGTCTCACGACGTGGGAACGCCGGAATATCAAATGGCGCTCCAGTTTGCCATGGAACACAGGACCCATATTTTTAAAGATAATCTTCGTGAGCATATGAAAAATGATGCCAACACTTTTCATCTTCGTGCCGTGATGCCTTATGCGGAAGGAAGCGAATCCCTTTTGATTGAGGTTTTGGACGAGATTGAAAGAGTCCGTGTCGAAAAAGGAAATCAACGTGTATCCGCAAAAATTATTTTGATTGCTTCCCATCAGAAACGTGAAAATCTTCAAAAGCATCCCAGATTGCAAAAACTTATAGCCTCGGACAATCTCGTTATTATTCCTCAGCAGAATTCGAAAAAAACAATCGTGAACTTTCTAAACGCAAATCCAAATGCCCTTTTTTACGCCCCTTGGGATGATTTTGTGCATGAGCTGGACGAATACCGCTCGCGGCTTATTCGGCTGGATTCTGATGGGCTTCTTTGGGAGCGAGCCTTTCCGGTGTGGAGCGGTATTAGTTTTGAGGTTGCTAAAGTCGACAAGATTACGGATGAACTTTTACGGAGTATCGCGGATCATCCTGAGAATTCAGCAGGTTTTAATTCCCAGCAGAAATGGCTTTTTATACGCTCCGAGGTGCGCGAACTCTTTCTTGGGGCTTTAGCATCCCGACGCGTCAGCAGCGCCGCTTAAATTTGTCCTTACACAAACCTGGTTTTTTTAGCTTACTCTAGGTATAATCCCCCCAAAATCAATGAATATCTTCTATAACATTTACCGGGATTTTAGGGCCTGCTTTGAGCGGGACCCGGCTGCCCGCACTCCGCTCGGATTCCTTGAGGTTATTTTTCTTTATCCGGGATTTCACGCGGTCCTCATGCACCGCATCAATCATCTTTTTTACCGTCTTAGAATTCCTTTTGTTCCCAGACTTTTCTCACAGATTATGAGATTATTTACCGGTATAGAAATTCATCCGGGTGCTCAGATCGGGCCGGGATTTTTTATTGATCATGGCATGGGAGTTGTTATTGGGGAAACCAGCATCATCGGAGAAAATGTCACTCTCTATCAAGGAGTTACTCTTGGCGGAACCGGGACGGAACGTGGCAAGCGTCACCCGACCCTTGGCAATAATGTCGTTGTCGGTGCCGGAGCCAAAGTCCTGGGCAATATTAAACTTGGCAATAATGTGAAGGTGGGTGCGGGCTCCGTAGTGGTGCATCCGGTTCCGGACAATTGCACGGTGGTGGGTGTCCCTGCCGAAATTGTTCGTAAAGAAGGAAAAAAAGTTTCTCAAATTGACCTGGATCATGGGGATTTGCCTGATCCGGTCAGGGCTTTAAAGAATCGTATCCGCGCTTTACACAAAGAGATAGAATCCCTCGAAGACCATATCAAAAATCAGCAAGACGCTAAAAAAAACACCCCATCTTAACCTCCATGCCAGCAATAGGTTACAATTTTGTTGGCACGTCCATTCTTTGACTCCTACCATTTAGCATGCTAGCCTATTTCTAGAGATAGAATAGGTATTACAAGTCATACCTATAGGGACAAAAAGTAACATTGCTCATTAGATATAGAAGCGCAAGGCTCAGGGCTTAAGCGAATTGCGCAAAATCAAAGCACTTGTAGTACCCGGACTCATAGAAGTTAAGTCTTTTTACCGCTTTGGTTTTGTAGCATTCAAATTAAGTTCGGGTCTTGCGTTTTTTGATTTTTCTGGTGAAAAAAGGGGGTGGCGAAGATGAAATTCGACACACGGTTGATTACCGGGATCTTCATCGGCATGGTATTGGGGTTACATTACGTGGATACTTTCGTCACGTATCTACCAATCCTGTCGGTTGTTGCGATTGTGCTGATACTCAAACTCGTTCACCGTTAAACCTTGCGGAAGAGGGTTAACGCGGTGAAAGAGAGGGGGGGTGAATCTCATGAGATTTGACGATCATTTGCTAGCGGGTTTATTCATCGGGATTACAGTAGGACTGCATTACGGTTCGAGCCTGGTTACGTTCATGCCGATTTTTCTGATACTGGGCGTCCTGTACCTGCTGCGCTACATTACAGGCAAATAAGCGCGCCGCTGTAAGCCAGAGTTTTGAGGCCGGGGAGACGGAAGATTCCCCGGCCTTTTTTGTCATTTTCTGCTAAACTTCCCCCATGCCGGCTTCCAAAACAAAATTAAAAATTTATTCCGACGGCGGAGCCCGCGGCAATCCGGGCCCGGCCGCGATCGGGGTTTTAATCTGTAATAGTAGAGGCGAAGCGCTCAAAGAACATCATGAAGTCATCGGAGAGGCCACGAATAATGTGGCGGAATATACCGCGGTGATTGTCGGTTTGGAGCTTGCTCAAAATCTGGGGGCCGAAGAAATTGATTATTATGTCGACAGCGAACTGGTCGCCCATCAGCTTTCCGGGAAATACCGGGTGAAAACCCCGCATATTCTTGCCCTTTTCAGGCAGGTCAAAGAGAAAGAAAAATTTTTCAAACATATTACTTTTACCCAGGTGCCGCGTACTCACGAAAAAATCCGGTATGTGGACAAACTGGTCAATCAGGTTCTGGACCGGGAAGGGTATTAATTCAAGGAGGAGGTTTTATGCCTTATCTATGGACGGCGATCATCGGCTTTTTAGGGGGAATTTCCAGCGGGCTTTTCGGAGTCGGAGGAGGCGTTCTTTTTGTCCCGTTGATGATTTTACTCCTGAAATTTGAATCTCATCTGGCGATCGGAACTTCGTTGGCCGTGATTGTTCCGACAGCTTTAATCGCAGCCTTTCGTAATTTTCATGCCGGTATGATTGACTGGCGCACGGCTTTGATTCTCTCTTTATTCGCCATTGGCGGTGCTTGGTTAGGAGTTGGACTGTCTTTGAAAATTGAAGCAGAAAGTTTAAAACGTTATTACGCCATTTTTCTCATGATTTTGTCCCTTAAAATGTTCTTTCAGAAATAAAACGCGAAAGCTATACTAATCCCTAACCCCGCCGACTTATCGTAGGCAGAATCAACATTTTCAATATGGATAGTGAGGAGTTTCTTCTTTGAGCTTTAGCGCCTTACAGGATCACAAATCCGGTTGGATTGTCCGCATTCCTTACCGTATTTTCAAGATGGCCGCTTCCCTTAAGCTGGCGCTTTTTGTTCTCTTCTCCCTCATGATTTGTCTTGCCGCCGGCACCTTTGTCGAATCCGCGCACGGCGCCACCGCATCTCGCCTTATGGTTTACGATTCAATTTGGTTCCGCGCGCTTTTGTTTCTTCTTGGCCTTAACGTCGCCGCCGCCGCGCTCGACCGTCTTCCGTGGAAAACCAAACATGTGGGATTTGTGATCACGCATTTGGGCATTATCATCATTCTTATCGGATCTTTTGTGACGCGGGAATTTATGGTGGATGGGCAAATCATGCTGGCCGAAGGCGAAACCGAAAGTTTTATTACCCTCCCCAAGCCTCTTCTTTATATTTTCTCTGAAAATTCGAAAAAGGACTGGCTTATTCCCATTCCGGAAAAGCCGTTTGCCTGGCAGGGTAAAGAAAATCTTTCGGATGAAAAAAATGCCGGGCTTCCGCTGAAAATGTCAATTCTCTCTAATTTCCCGAAAGCCCGATTGCAAGAAAGTTGGGCGAGCGCTTCCGCCGGCCCTTCCGCTTTAAAAGTGACACTTCATAATTCTTTTATGAATGAAACGTTCTGGCTGGTAGAAAATGATCCCACGCTAGGCGAAATTCAGGCCGGACCGGCAAAATTAAAATTTACCCATGAGCTTTTAAAAGAAAATACGCTATCCGCCGCCAAAACCGAATATTTGGAATTTCAATTCGAAAAAAATAATGTTCAAATTCCTCTTCAAGAGAAAACAAAACTTCCCGCTGTTTTTAAACTCGAAAACACCCCTTACCGTGTGACTCTCACAAGACTTTTTAAAAATGCCGTGATCCGCGGCAGGGAACTTATTGAGAAGGAAGCAGAAGGCGCTGCAGAAAAAAAGGATAATCCGGCGGCGGAATTAATCTTGGAAGGAAACGGGCTGCAAGAAAAACATACGGTTTTTGCCCGTTATCCGGATTTTCCGACCATGCACGGCCTTAAACCCAGTGCGGCCGGGGCCAAAATATTCTACCGGTTCCCCGACGGTGGGTCGCGGGATGAAACCCATGAACTGCGCTTTGTGAAAAAGGACGGAGAACTCATTTATCAAATTCAAAGCGGAATGAATATTGTTTCCAACAAGGCCATGTTTTCTGAAGAAGTCGCGACGGGGTGGATGGATTTAAAATTTCGTGTGGAGCAATATTTGCCTCACGCGCAAAGAAACCGGGTATTTACTCCCGAGTCCAATCAAGCTGAAGGGGAAGAGGTTTTTCCCGCTCTCCAGCTGCAATTAGAAAATGAATCCGAAAAGAAAACCCTTTGGATCGGTCAAGGACTTCGGGAGGCCGTGGAGATGGGAGAAAACCGTTACCTCTTCCTTTACGGCCAGAAAAGAATTCCGGCCGAGTTCCGTTTAAAATTGAAAGATTTCCGGGTGGAAAATTATCCGGGAACGAGTAAGCCGGCCAGTTTTGAAAGCGATGTCATCCTTATCGATGACATGCGCGGCACGACTCGTGAAGCCAATATTTCCATGAACGAGCCGCTGGTCCATCGCGGTTTCCGTATTTATCAATCCGGTTATCAGCAAAATCAGGGCCAGCCCGAGGTTTCGATTTTTTCCGTAGGCCGTGATCCGGGCGTTCCCATAAAATATATTGGAACTATCATCATGATCACAGGGATTATCCTCATGTTTTATATACGCCGTTTTTCGTCTAATGCGGGAAGGATTGTATGAATACGATTGCCGTTGCCCGTCGCTTGGGTGCTGGGCTCGCAATGACAATAACCATTTTAATTTTGAGTACTTGCCATTCTTTTTCTTACGCTGCATCTTCTTCAGCGATAGAAATTCTCGAACAAATTCCGGTTCAGCATGCCGGACGTGTCAAACCCTTTCAAAGCTTTGCACAAGAAGCGGTGCTTTATGTGACCGGGAAAAAAGTATTCGCGAAAACGCCTCCGGCCAAATTGGTTTGGGCTTGGATGTTAGAACCCGAAAAATGGAATACCCAGCCCATGATTCCCGTATCTCATCCCGGCCTGCAAAAAGACTTTGGCCTGATGCTCATTAATCATCGCGTATCGGCCGAAGTGGTGCTTGGCCATCATGCCTTTTTGGAACAAGTGGAAGATGCCATCGGCAAGCGGCAGAAAAAAGAAAAATTGCCGCTTCTCGAACAAAAACGCATCGAAGTTTATGAGCGCGCGCTTTTCTTTCGCGAAATCGGAGAAGGAAATCTGCCGGGATGGATTGCCCATCCGGAAAACCCGTCTGCCGGCTGGCTTCCTTTTCAGGGCATGCTAAGCGAAGAGGGAAAGCAAACGCTTGCCGGATTTTTTTCGGAAGATAAAATCACGAGAGTTTCCAATGCCCTCAAAGACACCCTGACAACGTTACAACAAAATTCCGGATCGGGGGAATCGGTTCAGGCGGCGCGCGAATTTTCCCTTTCCTTGGAGGCCCTTTTCGCCGATCGCGGCATTGCCTTGGACCGGAAAATTCTCTCCATGGAAATGACTTATAACCGTTTGCATCCTTTCGGCTGGGCATGGAAACTTTACCTTATCAGCGTTTTTCTTTCTTTGATTTTTGTAGCCCTAACAAAAAGGAGCCTGGCACCAAGGGGCCTGGCCCCTTTTGGGTTGGCGATTTTTCTGGCCGGATTTTTCATGCATTCCTACGGTTTTTATTTGCGCTGCCAAATCGCGGGAAGACCTCCGGTGACGAATATGTATGAATCCATGATTTGGGTCTCTTGGGCCGTCATTTTATTTTCTTTGATCTTAAGTTTAATTTACAAATCGGTTCTTATCCGTAATACAGCTGCGGTGGTCGCAGGCTTGGCCCTGCTTCTTGCCGAGGGATTTCCCGTCGTGCTGGACCCCACCATTTCGCCGCTTGTGCCGGTTCTCAGAAGCAATTTATGGCTCACGATTCATGTGCTCACGATTACTTTAAGCTACGGCGCTTTTTTGCTGGCCTGGGGACTGGGACATGCTGTTCTCGCAAGCTACGCATTTTCTAAAAACGAAGAAACCTCCCTTAAACTTTCAGGCTATCTTTACCGCGCGCTTCAAATCGGTGTAATTTTACTGGCCGCCGGAACTGTTTTGGGCGGGGTATGGGCAAGTTATTCCTGGGGACGTTTCTGGGGATGGGACCCTAAAGAAACCTGGGCTTTGATCGCACTTTTGGGTTATTTAACCGTTCTTCACGGCCGGTTTACCGGATGGCTGGGACCTTTCGGCATTGCTCTCAGTTCCGTGATTGCGTTTTTAGGTGTTGTGATGGCCTGGTACGGGGTTAATTATGTTTTGGCGGCCGGCCTTCATAGTTATGGATTCGGAACCGGCGGTCTTCATTATGTCCTTTTAGTCATTTTGGCCGATTTGGGCTTGATCGGTTTTTTGGCGATCATGCACAAACATAAATCAAGATTGATTGCCTCCTAAAAACATGATAAATTCGCCTCTTAAAAAAGATTCCGGCCGAAAGCTTTTTTTTGGTCTTTTTATTTTTCCTCTTTTAATCGCCGTGGGCATGGCGGTGCTTCTTTGCACGGTCGTGCTTCTGACACGCGAAGTGGAAACGCCGGAATCTTTGATCATGGCCATTAAAACCGGTTCGCCGAGCAAACGTTGGCAAAAGGCTTTTGAACTTTCCAACGAGCTCAATCAAGGCCGGGGAATGATACGGTCCGAAGGAGTGATGAAAGAAATTATTCACATCCTTACGGAGCGCGAAGAATACGACATCCAGACACGTTCTTATATGGCCATTGCTTTAAGCCGGTTTGAAGAGCCGGAAGTGGTTTCGGTCCTTCGTGAAGCCTTAAAGGCAGAACCGGAACCTGAGGTTCAGCTTCATTTAATATGGGGACTGGGGATTCGGGGAGCCAAAGAAGCGGTAGACGATATTCTTCCTTACCTTAAAAGTGAACGGGAAGATATACGAAAAATGGCCGTGTACGTGCTTGGGGTTTTGCAGGATAAAAAAGCCGCCAAACCGCTTGAAAATTTACTCGATGATGAATCGCGGGATGTCCGGTGGAATGCTGCGCTCAGTTTGGCGCGGCTTGGAAGCGATGCCGGCTATCCTGTTTTGGTCAAGATGCTTGACCGTGAAGCCTTGAAAAATTATGAAGGGCTGCCGGAAGATAAAATCGAAGAAATTATGGTCAATGCGACTAAAGGAATGGCGCTTCTTGGCCGTAGCGATTCTTTAACTATTTTGAACCAGCTGGCTAAAGGCGATTCCAGTTTGAAAGTCCGCCAGGCTGCGTTGGAAGCTTTGCAGTATCAAAATCAGAAAGTTCGTTGATGAACGAAGAAAACGAAATTCCTCCGGCGCAACCGCCCGCTATTCCAAAACCGGTAACTCCTGCGGCGTCAGCTTCACCGGCACCAGCCGCCGCAGCAGCTGTGAAACCCGCCGGCGGTCCGGCTTCTCCCGAACGCCGTCAATTCGTATTCACCTGGTTAAAACTTGCATGGATTTCTTTTGCTTTGGCGACGGGCGCGGCTTTATCCACCGTCCTTCGCTTCTTATATCCCAATGTTTTATTCGAGCCCAAGACTTCCTTTAAAGCCGGCCGCCCTGACGATTATGAAATCGGAAAAGTGGATTTGAGATGGATGGATAAATTCGGGGTTTGGATTGTCCGGACGGCGGAAGGCATGTACGTTCTTTCTACCGTGTGCACGCATCTGGGCTGCCGTCCCAGCTGGCTGGAGGGGGAACAAAAATTCAAATGCCCGTGTCACGGAAGCGGATTTTATAAAACCGGAATTAACTTTGAAGGGCCGGCCCCGCGCCCCTTGGAAAGGTTTAGAATTTCTTTGGCTGACGATGGGCAAATTTTTATCGATAAAAGCAAAAAATTTCAGCAGGAAAAGGGCGAATGGAACGATCCCGAAAGTTTTCTTACTCTTTAATTAAACGCGAGGAATAGTTTTTATGGCTGATACTCCCAATCCGGAAATGAAACCCAAAAAGAAATTCCCGTTCAATTTAATTCCGGAATTAAAAATGCCCAGTTTTAGTTTCAAGGATTTCCGGTTAAAGACTCAAGTCGGAAAATCCATGTTCCGGCACGGTTATAGCGATGATGACCGGGATCGCGCCCAAACGGTTTTGACCAATGTTTTCTTTCACCTTCATCCCATTAAAGTCAAAAAATCCGGCGCGCGTTTTGGTTTTACCTGGTGTGCCGGCGGACTTTCCTTTTTTGTTTTTCTCACGCTTGTGGTGAGCGGAATCCTTCTTATGTTCTATTACCGGCCTACGGTCGAACATGCCTACAATGATATTGTGGCCATGCGTGAGCACGTGCCTTTCGGAATTATGCGCGAGCTTCACCGTTGGGGTGCTCATGCCATGATCATTACGGTTTGGCTTCATATGTTCCGGGTTTTTATGACGGGATCTTATAAGCCGCCCAGGGAATTCAATTGGGTGATCGGGGTGATTTTGCTCGTGCTCACCATGCTTCTCAGCTTTACGGGATATCTTTTGCCTTGGGATCAGCTGGCGATGTGGGCCATTACCGTGGGCAGCAACATGGCGCGCGCCACGCCTTTTCTCGGCCATGAGGGGCCGGGGGCAGCTCTTCTAAAACTCGGCGATATTCAACTCATTCATTCAGGAAGCGATGTGCGCTTCGCGCTTTTGGGGGGCCGTTTTGTGGGGGCCGGCGCGCTTTTGCGGTTTTATATTTTGCATTGTGTGGCCATTCCCGTAGTGGTTGTTATTTTGATGGCCGTTCATTTTTGGCGTATTCGAAAAGACGGGGGCATCAGCGCCCCTCTTTGACATCGTCATCTGGCCTTCGGCCTCAGCCCATGACTTTCATTAAATTATTAAATGGGAAGTCAGGGCAGTCCTTTAGGGCAGAATGACGCGAGGATTTTTTATATGATCGAAGCTTTCAAAGAAGCGGTTAACGCTTTTTCTTCGCCGGTCACGATTTTTTCCAGCACCATCGTGGTCTTCGCGCTTTTCATGATTTTTCCCAAACAAACGACCTCCAAACCGTTCGGCATTGCTTTGCTTCTTCTTGTTTTGGCATTTTTTGGTGTTGGATTAGGAGACAAACACTTCCGCACGATTGTGACCGCCGCAGACAATGTTCCGATTGTGGCCATGCTTTTTATTTTCGGTTATTTCACCTGGTATGCCTTGAGAAAAGGCGTGATCAATGATGAGCGGGTTCAAGCCGGCAAGCCGACCATGGAAAAAGAAGAAGCCGAACAAAAGGTCATGGTTTTTCCTTACCTTATTTATATTGAATTTGTGGTGGCCCTTTTTTATTCCATCGGTCTCGTGCTTTGGTCCATTTTTCTTAAAGCCCCCCTGGAAGAGCCGGCCAATCCGGGAGATTCGCCCAATCCTTCCAAAGCGCCGTGGTACTTTTTGGGCCTTCAAGAAATGCTGGTGTATTATGATCCCTGGATTGCCGGGGTTTTGCTTCCTACTTTGATTATTCTCGGCCTTTGCGCCATTCCTTATATCGATAATGATCCCAAAGGTTCCGGTTTTTATTCCTTCAGGGAAAGACGCTGGCCCATTATCCTTTTTCTTTTCGGATTTTGGATTCTCTGGATTCTTTTGATTATTACCGGAACCTTTTTGCGCGGACCGAACTGGAATTTTTTCGGGCCCTTCGAAACTTGGGATGTTCACAAAGTGGTTCCGCTTCTCAACGTCAATTTATCGGAATTTGTTTTCATCAAATGGCTGGGGACAGGGCTTCCCACGCTATGGTTTATCCGGGAACTTCCGGGCATTGCCCTCGTCTTTCTTTATTTCATGGTGCCGCCGCCCCTTTTAGCCAAAGGCCCCTTGAAAAAATTTTATGAAAAAGTCGGGGCCGTCCGATACAGCGTTTTGATGTTCCTTCTTTTAAGCATGCTGGCACTGCCGATCAAAATGTATTTACGCTGGGCGTTTAATCTGAAATATCTCGTGGCCATCCCGGAATTCTTTTTTAACATTTAAAAATCCATGCCGCCTAAATCGCCATCCCTTTATGATTTGAAAAAAACCGCGTTTTGGTTCGCCGTGGCATCGCTGGTTCTTTTAGCCAGTCTCGTGGGCATGGTGCTTCAAGACAGCACCCGCGAGTGGAAAAACTGGCAAAGGAAATTCATGAAATACCAGCGCCAGCAAAGCGAGGCGCAGCTTGCCGCCGTTAAAAAGTCCATGGATCAGAAAGCGCTCGAGTCCCTGAAAAGCGATTTGGCAAAAGCTCAAGGAGAGATGAAACAGCATAAAAAAGAAATGCGCGCTTCCCAAAAAGGAATTTCGAAATACGAAACAGAGTTAAAAAAGGCGCAGATGCAATTTCAGGAACTCGTTCAGTTTCAGGATTCCGACCGTTATTTTTACGAAGAAAACAGGGCGCATGGGCGAAAAAAAGAGACGCAGGAGTATGAAGAGCGAAGGGCCGCCAGAAAGCCGCTTCTCGAAGCTTCCAAACTAAAAGTTGAAGAGATGCAGGCGAATCTCGATAAGAAAACAGCGGAGCTCAAGCAGTGGACGGAGCAGGCGGACAAAATCAGCCGTGACATTAAAAAAATAATTCAGGATCAAACGGTGCTTGAAAAGAAAATCAAAAAACTGAAATTCGATCTAGGGCAGGAAATTTTAAATGCGCCCATGCTGGATTTCATCAGCCCGAGTCTTCAAATTCAGCAAATCGTGGTGGAACATTTGAGTGATGATTTTTATTTCGCTAAGGCCCAAAAAGTAGACCGCTGCATTACCTGCCATTTGGGGATTGATCAAAAAGGATTCGAAGATGCGCCCGCTCCTTTTAAAACGCATCCCCGTTTGGACCTTTTTCTGGCCGCAGATTCCCCTCATCCTATGGAAAGTTTTGGCTGCACGGCATGTCATGGGGGAAGCGGCCATTCCTTGAGTTTTGTAACGGCCGCTCATACTCCCAAAAACAAAGAGCAGGAAAAAGACTGGCAGAAAAAATATCATTGGGAGCCGATGAAACATTGGTCGGATAAAATGCTTCCCTTGAATCATGTCGAAGCCTCCTGCGCCAAATGCCATACGGGAGTGCTCGAAGTTCCGCAGGCCCCGAAACTTAATGAAGGCCGCCGGCTTGCCACTACCTTTGGTTGTTTGGGTTGTCATGAAGCCAAAGGTCTTACTCCGGCCTGGAAAGTCGGACCGAGTCTGGTACATGTTCAAAGCAAATTGGATCAAGATTGGATTGTCCGGTGGCTTCATAATCCCAAGGAATTTCGCGCTTCCACCAACATGCCTCAAATTTTTCATCTCGGCAATACCTCGGATCCGGAAAGCAAAACGAAAAGTGATGCCGCCATTGCAGGTATCGCGACTTATCTGATCAAAAACTCAGAACCGGTTTCATTGCAAACCCCGGCGGACAAGGGGAATCCCGAAATTGGGGAGCGCCTGGTTAAAGAATTGGGTTGTCTTGGCTGTCACACGGTTGGAGAAATGAAAGCCAATGATCATGGCCCTGAACTTTCCGGACTTGGCAGTAAAGTAAAAGCCGATTGGCTTTTTACCTGGCTTAAAAATCCCAAACATTATTCTCCCACAACCCGCATGCCGGATTTGAGGCTGAGCGATGAAGAGGCCTCGAATATCGCCAGCTATCTTCTTTTGAACAAAAACGAGAAATTTGAAAGTTTGAGTCTTCCCCACGTGAATCCGGAAGTTGTGGATCAATTAGTGTTGGGATTTATGGCGGGCAAGATGCCTTCTCAAGCGGCCAAGGAAGAACTGGAAAAAATGAGCCTGGATCAGCGATTGGAATTTGTCGGCAAACAATCCATTGCCCATCAAGGCTGTTTCGGCTGTCATGCAATTAAGGGGTTTGAAAGCTCGAAGCCCATAGGGACGGAATTGACGGAAGAGGGGTCCAAAGAAGTCAGTAAATTTGATTTTGGATTTATCCCTATTGAACGTACCCGCCAAGCCTGGTTTGCCCAGAAATTGAAAGAACCCCGCATCTTTGACCAGGGCAGGGAAAAGGTTTATCATGATAAACTGCGAATGCCGCAATTTGACTTTACGGACGAGCAAATAGAGGCATTAACCACCTTTCTCTTGAGCCTGCGCAAAGAGGAAATTCCTCTTGAGATGCAAAGAAGGCTTAATACGAAAGAAGAGCAAATTGAGGTAGGGCGTAGAATTGTAGCCCAGTTTAATTGCCAGGGCTGCCATAGCTTGGACGGCAAGGAAGGAAAGGTAAGATCGCTTATGCAAGAAGATCTCGGCAAAGCGCCGCCTGTGATTGACGGGGAAGGCAAAAAAGTTCATAGCCAGTGGCTCTATGAATTTTTGGAGCGTCCTGCGACGATCCGGCCGTGGCTTACTTATCGCATGCCGACGTTCGGATTTGCCGACCCGGACCTTGTAGCCTTAGTCCAGTATTTTCAAAATTTGTCGGACGTTCCGGCGTTTTATAAACCCGAAAGCATTCAACCGTCGTCCGAGGAATTATCCGTGGGCCGCGACCTTTTCAAGACTTTTCAATGCATGAAATGCCATCAGTCTAATGTCCCGGCAGGACTTTCCGCATCTTTTCTGGCCCCCGATCTTTTAATGGCCCAACACAGGCTCCGGCCCGAATGGGTTTTGGACTGGTTAAAAGATCCTCAGGCGCTTCAGCCGGGGACCATGATGCCGGCCTTTTTTCCGGATGGACAATCGCCCGTACCGGCGGTTTTGGAAGGGGATGCGGGCAAACAAATTAAAGCGATTCGCGACTATCTTTGGAATTTTACCCCGGAGGAAGCTCAGGCCATTGGTCAGGGCAAGGCCGCTTAGGGTACATTAAATATTAAAAGGAGAAAACTATGAAAAAAATCATCACATTTGTTTTTGTCGCTCAAACGTTTATTTTTCTAACCGCGTCTTTGGCGTTTGCCGGCACCATTACCGGGAAAGCCAGTTTTAGCGGAACGGCTCCCGGACCGGTAAAAATCAGTATGGATGCCGATGCGACCTGCTCGGGAATGCATCCTGACCCGGTTTATACGGAAGATCTGGTATTAAATTCCGATAACACCATGCGGAATGTGTTTGTGTATGTTAAAGAAGGCTTGGAAGGAAAAACCTTCCCATCTCCCACAACTTCCGTGGTCATGGATCAAAAAGGCTGCCATTACAATCCCCATGTTTTTGGAATTCAGGTAGGGCAAAAGCTCGATATCGTCAATAGTGATGCGACGCTTCATAATGTGCATGCCCTTCCGACTCAATCCAAAGAATTCAATATGGGTATGCCGATTCAGGGCATGAAGCTTACGAAAAGTTTTGAGAAGTCCGAAGTCATGGTCCGATTTAAATGCGATGTTCATCCTTGGATGAAGGCTTATGCCGGAGTGCTTACCCATCCTTTTTACAGTGTCACAGGGGAACAAGGTACTTTCGAAATCAAGGATCTTCCCGCGGGCACATACACGATTGAAGCCTGGCATGAAACCTACGGCGCCAAGACACAAACGGTGACCGTGGATGAAGCCGGCACTCAGAGCGTTGATTTTGCTTTTGCAGCTTAACCTTAAGAAAGACTGAAAATTTGCGAGGGGCCGAGATATCGGCCCCTCGCTTGTCTTTAGATTTCCTCTCGGCTCAAATCTATGCTCTATTTATTTTCCATATTTGTTTCATTCTCGGTTTTTTTGTTAATCCTTGCCGGGGGCCTTGTGACCAGTCATGATGCCGGACTTGCCGTTCCTGATTGGCCGACTTCTTATGGCGGATGGTTTCCTCCCATGGTCGGGAATGTTTTTTGGGAGCACGGCCACCGCATGATCGCTGGGTTTGTGGGGATTTTGACTTTGACGCTTGTTTTGCTCATTCAATTCCGCGAAAAACGCATATGGTTAAAACGAATCGCTTGGGCCGCGTTAGGAATGGTCATCCTTCAGGCGCTTCTCGGCGGTTTGACGGTTTTAAATTTTCTTCCTGCTCCGATTTCTATCACGCATGCCATGCTCGCCCAGACTTTTTTTTGCGTCATGATCAGTATCACTTATTTTTTGAGCCCGAAATTTCAAGAAACCCGGATCGAAAACGATAAGGACAAAAATAAACGGCTGAAAAGACTTCTTCTCCTGACCTTGATTTTTATTTATCTTCAGCTTGGGCTGGGAGCCGTTGTCCGCCATACCGGACAGGCTGTGGTCTTCCATATGATTGTGGCATTTCTCATCGCGCTTCACGTCCTGTTGATTGTTTTGTGCGTCTTGCGTTTTTCTTATGAGAAATTTCTGGGGCGTTTAAGCATCGGCCTTGGTGTCGTCACGATCACACAAATTTTTTTGGGGTTCGGGGCTTTTATTTTTACACGCATGATGCCTCAATCTTACGCCCCGTCTTTGGGACAGGTTATTTTTACGGCGGCCCATCAAACCATGGGAGCGTTTGTGCTCGCGGCAACTTTTCTGATGACCGTCAGGGTGTGGCGATGACTATTTTTTCCGCAACGGCTTTCAGTTTGGCGAAAAGCCGTTTTCTCGATTATTTCGAACTCACAAAACCCCGCCTTGTTTGGCTTGTTATGTTAAGTGCCATGGTGGGTTTTTTCATGGGGACAAAAGAAGAATTGAATATTTCTTTGCTTCTCTTAACCCTTTTTGGAACGGCCATGGTGGCGGCCGGTTCCATGGCCGTCAATCAATGGATGGAAAAACGCGAGGATGCCTGCATGGCCCGCACCGCCGGACGGCCTCTTCCTGCCGGGCGCCTCAATGCATGGGAAGCCTTGTTTTTTGGGCTGGGATTGGGTGCGGCCGGTCTTATGGTTCTGGCTTTAGGTGTGAATATCATTAGTTTTTTTCTTGCGGCCATGACTTTCGGTATTTATTTGATTTTATATACGCCTCTGAAGAAAAAAACTTCACTTTGTACGGTGATCGGGGCCGTGCCGGGAGCTTTGCCGCCCTTGATCGGCTGGTCCGCCGCCTCAGGAGGAGCGCCGTCTTTACCCGCATGGATTATTTTTATGATTATTTTCCTTTGGCAAATGCCTCATTTCCTGGCCATTGCCTGGCTTTGCCGCAAGGAATATGCGCGCGCGGGTTTTGCCATGCTTTCGGTGGAGGATCCCACCGGCATTCGCGTCGGCCGCCAGATTATTCTTTATTCGCTTCTCCTTCTCCCGGTAAGTTTGCTTCCCACGTTTTTCGGACTGACCGGGCCGGTTTATTTTTTTGCCGCGCTGATTCTGGGAAGCGTTTTTTTAGGGACCGGCATTTACAGCCTTAGACAAATGGATGAAAAAGCCCGGTTTCTTTTTCGAGTTTCCGTTCTTTACCTTTTTTTCCTTCTTATCTTCATGGTGGCGGATAAAACATAGCCGTGGAATCTCTTCCTATCGTTGAAATCGAAAATTTGCGCTATGCTTACAAAACCCGGGAGGCACTCCGCGGCATCGGTTTGAACGTCCCCCGCGGCGAAATTTTCGGGGTTTTGGGTCCGAACGGTTCGGGCAAAAGCACGCTTTTCCGGATTTTATCGACCTTGATTTCTTTTCCGGCCGGCCGCGGCCGGGTACAAATTGACGGGCATGATCTCGGCCTTGAGCAAGACAAGATCCGGAAAAAAATCGGGGTTGTTTTTCAATCTCCCAGCCTGGATCCGAAACTAACGGTTTTTGAAAATCTTAAAGCCCAAGGACATCTTTATGGTTTGTGGGGAAAAAAGTTGCGCCAGAGAATTCAAAATTTGCTTAAACGGTTTTCTCTGGAAGACCGCTCGGGAGAACAAGTTCAAAAACTTTCCGGGGGATTGAAGCGCCGGGTGGAAATCGCTAAAGGCTTGCTCCATCAGCCCGCCCTTTTGATTTTGGATGAGCCTTCTACCGGTTTGGATCCGGGTGCCAGGCTCGATTTGTGGAAGCATTTTAAACAGTTACAGTCTAAGGATGGAGTCACGATTCTTGTGACCACACATTTAATGGAAGAGGCCGAAACTTGTCATCAGTTGGTCATTTTAAATCAAGGGTTGGTGGTGGCTCTTGGAACGCCGGAGTCATTAAAACAAACGGTGGGTGGAGATGTCTTATTCATCAAGACGCGTGAACCGGAAGAAATGACCAAGGCCATAGAACAAAAATTCAATCTTAAACCCGTTCCGGTCAATGGATCGCTTCAGGTGGAACATAAAAAAGCGTCCCAGCTTATGACTCAACTGATCGAGGCATTTCCCGGAAAAATCGAAGAAATTACTTTTCGCCGTCCTACTTTAGAAGATGTTTTTATTCATCATACCGGACATCGTTTTTGGGAAGAAAGTTAAATCCATGATACTCGCTGTTTTTACGCTCTGGTTGAGGGAAATGATTCGGTTTTACCGGCAGCCCAGCCGGGTGGTGGGGGCTTTGGGATCGCCTTTTATCTTTTGGCTTTTAATCGGTTCGGGAATCGGAAGCTCTTTTCGAGGCGGTGATTCACAAAATATGGCGAATTATCTGGAGTATTTTTTCCCGGGCACGCTTCTTCTCGTTCTTCTTTTTACCGCCATATTTTCTACCATTTCTTTAATCGAAGACAGAAAAGAGGGGTTCATGCAGGGGGTTTTGGTGGCGCCCGTTTCTCGCATGACCGTGGTGCTTGGCAAAATCCTGGGGGGAACCACCTTGGCTGTTTTACAAGGGCTTCTTTTCTGCCTGATGATCCCTTGGCTGAATATTCATTTAAATTTATATTCATGGCTTAACCTTGTGGGTGTCCTTTTCATCAATGCTTTCATGATGACCGGTCTGGGATTTTTGATCGCCTGGCAACTCGAATCCATACAAGGATTTCATGCCGTGATGAATTTATTCTTAATGCCCATGTGGTTTTTGTCCGGGGCGCTTTTCCCCGGAGCCAATGCCCCGGCTTGGATGCATGCGCTCATGAAACTTAATCCGATGACGTATGGCCTGACGTCCATTCGGGCGGCCTTTTACGGCTCGGATTACATGAGCCGGCATGCGGCAGAATTTTTTACTTCGTTGACTATGGTTTTTATTTTTTCTGCCGTCATTTTCATGATGGCCGGTTTCGCGGTGCGCCGCCGGAATACGGACGTCATCGCAGGTTAAAGGTCATGACATTAAAAACCAAAAATATTTTCAGCCAAGCCTGGTTTTATGGGGCACTCCTTGCCGGCTTGATGGTTTCGATGGCGGCAGGCCAGTTTTTTGTCACCAAGATTCTTTTCCCAAAAAATGAAATCCTTTCGGTTTACGGCGAAATTCCCGCATTCAGCCTCAAAGACCAAACCGGGCAGGATTTTGGCAGTACGGATCTTCAGGGCAGAGTTTGGATCGCGGATTTTATTTTTACCCGTTGCATGGGGCCATGCCCTTTAATGTCTTTTCAAATGGAAAAATTGCAAAAATCGTTAAGCGAAAATCCCCGGATAAAGTTTGTCTCCTTTAGCGTCGATCCTGAACATGACGCGCCGGAGGTTCTTTCGGAGTATGCCAAGCGGTTTAATGCCGATCCCAAGAGGTGGCATTTTTTGACAGGAGACAGAGCGGTGATTCATCAATTAGCCAAAGAGAGTTTCCATTTGGCGGTCAGCCCCGTCTCCCCGGAGGATCAAGATGCGGCATTTTCTCTCAGCCACAGTACGAAATTCGTTCTTATTGATGGGGCCGGAAAAATACGGGGTTTTTATGATGGCCAAGGGCAGTCGCCCCTTGACAATCTCATCCGTGATGCGAAACTTTTAGTCAAACAGGTTAAAAGCACATCATTAAAATAAAGGGATCAATCATGCAAGCTTCCGCGATACCTTCCAGCAAAAGGCTGCTTCAATGGGTTTTGGCGGTTTTCTTTTTGGGTTTGCCTCTTGTTTTATCCTCTTGTACCCCCGTGGATGAAAACATGGCAAAGAAGTCCGTAGATCAACTAATTGTGGACTTAAAAAATTCTGAGGGCTTGATCAGGGCCAAAGCGGCACTCGCGTTAGGGGCTAAGGGAGTTGATGCCAGAGACGCGGTCCCCTACTTGGTCAAAGGATTGACCGATTCAAAACCTTATGTGCGCAATCGCATGGTGGATGCCCTCGGGAAAATCGGCGAACCGTCCGTTCCCGCTTTAATCGAAGTGAATGTCAACAGCAAAGACCGTTCGGCGCGTTTTTTTTCGGCCATGGCGCTTAAAAAAATTCCTACCGACCAGGCCCAGGAAGCCTATAAGGCTTATATGGACCGCGAAGGCAAAAAAATTCTAAAAACGTTTTAAATTCACTCACCATACTTGGAGGCGTCATGAAAAGGCATCACGGGATTTTCTCAAGTGTTTTAATCGGGCTTATCATTTTTGGCGGTGTCTTGTCTTCTTGTGCTCCAAAACTCCCCGATGAAGTGACAAAAAAAAGTGTTAAGGAATTAATGGTAGATTTAGAAAGTTCCGATGGAACTATTAAGGCTCAAGCTGCCACGGCCTTGGGGATGAAAGGATTGGATGCCAAAGAAGCCATTCCGGCCCTGATTGAACTTTTTAAAGATAAAAAACCTTATATTCAAAATACGGCCATGAAATCGCTGGCGCAAATCGGCAATCCCGCAGTGCCGGCATTAATCGAAGCCTACGAAACGGGCGATAAAACCGTGCAGTTTTATGCTGCCAATACGCTGAAGAAAATAGGGACGGATAAAGCCATGGCGGTTTATCAGAAACATGTCGCAAGCGGCGGAAAATAGCCGAAACCTGTTTTAAAATCCATCATCAGAAAATTCTCTCAATGGATATCTCGTCACTGCCCGGTGTCAACGCCTCTTTAAATACGGCCAGCGCCATTTTTTTGACGCTGGGATTTCTTTTTATCCGCCAACGGGCCATTACGGCCCATACCATGTGTATGCTGGCGGCTTGCGGAACTTCCACGTTATTTCTGATTTCTTATTTGACGTATCATTATTTCCACGGCAGCACCCGTTTTCCCGCAGCGGGATGGATACGTCTGGTTTATTTTTCCATTCTGATTTCTCACACCATTCTTGCCGTTGTGATTGTTCCTCTGGCCATAAAAACTCTTTACCAGGGGCTCCGGGGCCGCTTTGAAAAACATGTCAAAGTGGCGCGCTTGACCTTACCTCTTTGGTTATATGTTTCTGTGACCGGTGTTGTGATCTATATCATGTTGTATCATTTGAAATTTTAATCTCCGATGTCTCGCGACGCTTACGGATTTAAATTTTGGCTTGCGTGGATTCTTTGGTTTGCCGGATCCTTGGCCGCTGTTTCGGTGCTTTGGACCGGCATTCTCACTTTAGCTTTCGGTAAAATTCAGGGTCCTGAACTTACTTTTCTTTGGTCCGCGGCTGTTTTCGGCAGTTGGTTTATTCTTCTGACTCCTTTTATGCGCAAAAAAGAGCAGATTTGGAAAAGGCTCAATTGGGACCAGGAAAGGGCCGTGAATGCCTGGCTTTTGGGAATGGGAACTTTTGTCGGATTACTTATCCTGAGTTGTTTTTTTTGGTCCTTGGCGCTTAAGGGTCAAATTCATCAGAATGTTTCGCAAGGATTTAATTCGGTTTGGGCCAAGGCCGTTTTCGGCAGTTGGCTGCTTCTTCTGATGCCTTTTTTGATTTTCATGTACCGAAAAGCCGATCAGATTTTTAAAGATGCCACGATTCGTCAAACTCAAACCGGGCCAAAGTTTCGAACTGTTTTTGTGGAAAAGGCAAAGAGGCGTCTTCCGGAAAAAGTGGCAGGTAAAATCAAAAATTTTCCGTCTATGTTTCATGAAGGTTATTTGATGAATTTGATTTTAAAAGACGGCCGGAAAATTCCTCATGTTTTTATCGTGAATAATGAAATTCTTGGCGTGTATGACCGTTTAGAGCTTGGATTTAACGCCGAGGATGTTAGTGATATTGAACCGTTAGAAAAAATCCCTAATTATGAGGAATCTAAATGGTTGAGGCTGGACGCCAGGGCTTAAAGTTAGTCGAAGCACTTCTTCGAGAAACCCACGAAGCGGCGCTGGGTACAGTTGAAGAAGGGAGGCCTTTTGTTTCCGCGACCGGCTTCCTTTATCAGGCCAGCGATGATTTTCCCGCCGGCGGGAAAATTCATATTCTCTTAAGCCATTTAGCCCGGCATACCCGCAATCTCCTAAAATGTCCCGATGCCAGTCTTTTAATTGTCGAAAATAAATCCGGCATTCCTATTCATGAGAAAAAAAGGGTGAGCCTTCAGGGAAAGGTCGAGCGCGTGGAAGATAAAGCAAAACACGAAACGCTTAAAAGAGAATACCTTAAAATTTTTCCGCGTTCGGAAGTATTTTTCACTTTGCCGGATTTCAGATTTTACGAATTTCAAGTCTCTCAAATTCATTGGATCGGGGGATTCGGGAAGGCGCTCACATGGCCGTGATTTATTATGCTGGCAGGATTTTTCAACTTGTAGGACTTCTAGCAATGCCTTCAGCGATTTGGGTGGGACATTTCGGCCACAACGAACGTGGGTCGATCATTATTTTTTTGTCTTCGATATTTGTTTTCTTTTTCGGTTATTTTTTGACCCGTTTGTCCAAAAAATGATATTATTATTCCACCATGGCAGAAAATACAGCACGTAAAGGGCCTCGTCCCCCCATAATCGCAAGCAAACCTTCGCGTAAAAAAGAACCGCGCCTTTTGGCGGTGATTGATCAGCACGGCTGCACGGGATGCGAAGCTTGTATTATCTTTTGTCCGGTCGATTGTATCGAAATTGTGCCGGGGGCTGATTTCGCTCAGTTTCAGCAAGTGGTGGAAGTTGATATCGAACGCTGTATCGGTTGCGCCCTCTGCGCTAAAAATTGTCCCTGGGATACCATTCCGATGTTTTCTTATACCGAAGGGATTGAAAAAGCACCGGCGCTTACGGTGAAAAGTGTTTGCGATCAGAAAACCCGCCAAGACGTTCCTGCCGAAACTCAAGGATAATCAGATTTTTTTAGGATTTATTCGGGAATACTGACGCCGTCTAAACGAAGCCAGTTAGGGACAAAAAAAGTTGGGATTTGTTCAGCCGGCGTCATTTCAATATCCGCAATATCTTTTGCCTCGAAGGGAAATTCCGTAAAATCATAAATGCCGATGATTTCTCGGTGATGTTCGATGAACACATTGGAGATTCTCCGGCCGTCTTTTAAAACTAAGGTCACGAGCTGGCCGCCGTCAATCGTATCAGGAAAACCCTCCAGTTTTTTGGCAAGTTCCGGGACAATCATACGCTTGGATTTTTCCACATAAATACTCCGGAATCGTAAAGCCACCTTTTCACGGCGAAGCCGTGCATCTTCATAGGTTTTATCCACTTTGAGATACATCACCACAATGAGGGGGACCAGCATAATCATCCAAGTTCCGAATACAGCCGTGATCCAAATAACAGCGGTCCGGGTGTCATGAATACTGCCAAAGCGGTAGGCAATAAAGGGGGTCCAAAGCCAGGCGGCTAGGAAAAATGAGGCAATGGTGAGAATAATCCACATCACCCACCAAAAAATTGTCCTTGATCCCTTGTTTTTTGTGTTTTTGGGCATATAATAAAAGCAGTTCTTTTCTAATACGGGTTGCA
This sequence comes from Candidatus Omnitrophota bacterium, assembly GCA_016196565.1. Next base: position 27,622 of record JACPXK010000008.1, read on the forward strand.
TTTTACCCCAATCTTAGATTTTTCGGAAAATAATTAATCTAACGCTTGACAGGGTAAAGGGTTTTCACTAGAATGCACCACCCTTAAGAAAAGGGCGAGCGAAGTCGATAAGGTTTTCCATCGCATTTACAAGTAAAGCTTTTAGTACTTCGTAGTAATTATCTTGAAAATTTAAAAAAAGAGGCCACCCCCGATGAGGGAGGTCTGTCTCTTATTGTTCTTTCTTATTTGTTGTGCGGAGCCGATCGTACGAATCTTGCTTGGATCGAAACTTTTCTTTACGGAGAGTTTGATCCTGGCTCAGAACGAACGCTGGCGGCGTGGATTAGGCATGCAAGTCGAACGAAACTTTAGCTTTTTCGAAGTTTAGTGGCGAAAGGGTGAGTAACACGTGGGTTACCTGCCCTAGGGTTCGGGATAACCTGTCGAAAGACGGGCTAATACCGGATACGTTCCATATTTTACGAAATGTGGAGGAAAGATGGGGA
>JACPXK010000110.1 GCA_016196565.1 Candidatus Omnitrophota bacterium
AAATTTCTGTTCCGATCGGCAGTTCAAAAAATGTATTTCCGAACGGGGCATCCAGTTCAAGCCGGCTGATCTCGATAATCATCAGACCCTGATTTCCGATCCTTTCGATTTTAACAGGAATGGGCCGCACAATCCAAAGCCACACCTTCGTTTCTCCAAGCCCATCCGGGTCCATAAATTTGTAAACATTGGTTTCATACCCGCGCACGGACTCAGTGCCGATTTTCTCCGCCCGGTTCCTTTTTAAAAACTCCTCGTAATGCGGCAGGCTGTCGGCAAGATTAGGGCGCTGCATGCTCTTGGGAATTTGAATGGCCTTATTTTTGGAGGGAGTGTAATTGTAATATCCCGTTTCATTACGCAGCATAATGGAAGGAATGCCGTTCAAATTAGTTTCAACCCGGAGCCGCCCGTCCTTCGTCGCCACTTTAAAGGCGGCCACCTGATTGCCATTGACCCATATGGTTTGTTCATAAGCGATGGAAAATGCCGAGACGTGAGAGGGGAAAAGCGAAAGACAAAAAAAACCGAAAAAAGCGAGAATCCATAAGCGAATTTTTTTCATGGGGTCTCCTTGGTTGAAAGCGGCGCATTATAACATATCGCGGCCTGATCCAGCATACGGCAAACCGAATTCTTGGAATGTTCTTCGCCGAAAACCTGCTTCCAGACTTCCGGCGATTCCATGGAAAGATAAAGGGTGACAGTGGGCAGGTGGCGGCGTATGGCTTTTACCATTTGGCGGTAGATTTCGATTCGGCGCGGTTTAAAATAGCGCATTTTTCCGTCCATGCCGCGAATCCATTCCGCCTGGGCCAGGGAAGATTTAGGGAATCTTTCCTGCATAATGCCTTTTAAATCCGGCATGAAACGCAGGCATCCCAGACTGATCCAGGCGATAGAATCTTCCGGAATTTCTTCTGATATTTTTTTGATCACTTCTTCATAATCTTTTTCCCAGCCGGGATAATCAATAATCGGATCAAAATGAAAGCCGGTTCTAAATTGGCGCTTGCTCGTGACGGCCTTGGCGGCGGCGATTCTTTCCGCGATCGAAGCGCATTTGTGCTCTTCTTCTTTTTGGATTTTTTCCGAATTCATGGACCAGGAAACAATCACATTGTCTCCCAATTCGCCGGCCAGAAGGCAGTCGATATTGGTGCTTTTGGTTTTAAGTTCGAGCACAGCGTTTTTTTGCCGGTTAAAAAAGGGCACGAGAATTTCGGAAAAACCGGTGATGTGATCAAGCGAAAGGGAATCGGCGAGCTGGCCGGTGCCGATTCGAAAAAAACGGTCCGCATTCTGCTTGAGAAAAGCCTGCAGATTTTCCAGCATTTCTTCGAGATTGACATACACCGTAAGCAGAGGATTAGTCAAATAAGTTTGGAGAATACAATAACTGCATTCCAAATCGCAGCCTTCCGCCGCATGAAGCGTGAAATAATCACAGGAAAGATAATCTTCAGATTCCGGAAAAGGTTTGAAGGACCGGCCTTGATCGCGCGCCAGAAGAAGGTATTTTTTTCCTTCTCCGATCGGATCGGGTTTTTGCCGTATGCTTTCAATCAGAGAGCGCCTATTTTCTATTTCTTCGACGGGAATACCCGGAAGCCGTGAGAGAATTTTTTCAGTCAGCGGATAATCGCGCGCCGATTTTTCGATGTAAATTTTATTGGGCTTGTAAAGTTTCATCGTGAGATGCTTCGCTCAGCATGACAGTCAGCTTTTCGACTTCTTCTTTTTTCCCGCGTTTTAGCGCACCTTTCCTATAAATCTTGGCCTTGAATTCGAGCATTTCTCGCGCAGCTTTTTCTTGTTCCGGCTTAAGGCCCCCGGCCGAAATGATTTTAATCAAAGATTGAATGCGGAATTGGTCCATGGCCGGAAATTCATGGGAACGCTGGTCCGCATGCCCGCCGTATTTTACGACATAGGGCTTTTCAATCAGCCCAACCGGGAATTTCGCAGCGATTCGAAGCCATAAATCATAATCCTCACAAGCCGGAAGGGATTCATCGAAAAGCCCGACTTCTTCAAAAAGATTCCGGTTCATCATGACAGCTGAGGGGCTAATGATGCAAAGGGGGAGGCATTTTTCAAAAATCCATCCGCCGGATTTTTTGTGTTTTTTCATGGGGTTGACGCGTTTGCCATTGCGAATCCAGATCTCCTCGGTTTGGGCAATAAGACAATCCGGATTCAGCGCGAAAAAATCCATTTGGGCCTTGAGTTTGCCCGGAAACCATTCATCGTCAGAATCAAGAAAGGCAATCCATTGGCCGCGCGCCCGCTCAATGCCGCGATTCCTTGCCGCTGCCGGGCCTTGATTGGCCTGATGAATGTAAGTTACTTGAGGGAAATCGCGCTCAATCATGAGGCGGGTATTGTCCGTAGAGCCGTCATCAATCACAATGATTTCAAAGCTGACCTCCGCCTGAGAGAGGACGGATTGCAGAGCCTTGCGAAGACAGTCTTTGCGGTTAAAAGTGGGAATAATGACACTTATCTCGATCATGGGGGGAAAATACTAACCCAGGAAGGAGGAATTAAACAGTCTTTTTTTGCCCGGCCGGCTGGGGTTTGTTTTTGCTATTAACCTTTTCCTTGTTCTGGGATTGTTCCATCCAGATGGAAAGGAAAGCAAAGAAAACCGCTGCGGCAACAGGCACTATAATGGGCATCCAGTTAAACATCGTTTCACCGTCTCAAAGTTGTGAGTTTTTGAGTTTAATTATTTCCTCAAAATAAATATACCCAAAGATTTTTAAAATTTAAAGAGGCAGCCACAAATTTTTTTAAAAAATCCCATTAGGCAAAATCAATGCCAGAAATTTACCCTGACCTCGGCTTTTTTAACTTGTTGCGTTGACAGCCGGTAGCAGGGCTTCTATACTACCGAAACCATGAAAAAATTCACCGATCTCTCTCTAGAAAACTACCTTCATGAACTGGCCAGTGAGAACCCCGTCCCAGGGGGCGGAAGTGTGTCCGCCTATGTCGGCGCGCTGGCCATGGGGCTTTCGCAAATGGTGGCAAGAGTTAGGCTTAAGAGAAAGAAAAAGCCAGGCTTGAGCGCTGAAGAAGAAAAGAAAGAGGAAGAAACCCGTCAGACCCTTCAAAAACTCATCGATTCCCTGGAAAAAACCAAGCGCGACGCCTTTCAAATCGTCAATCTCGACCCCAAAGTGTATGAAGAAGTGGCGGCTGTCTACGGCCAGCCGGACAAACTTGAGGACGCCCTGCAAAACTCATTCCGCCTTCAGGCCGATCTGGCTTTTTTGATTGTAATGGCGCGCGAATGGAACAGTGCCTTGGCCGGGCTGGTGCAGGGATCTATTAAAAATGATTTGCTCGTGAGTGCGGGGCTTTTAGAGGGTGCTTTTAAAGGGGCTTATCACACCGCCATGATCAATGCCCACTATATGAAAAATGCCGCCAACAAACAACGGGCGGAACAAGCTCTCGAAGAACTCAAAACCCGTTTTGAAAAGGGAAATACCAATGCCCGTTAAAGAAGCTAGACTCCTTGAAGGTAAAGTTCTTGCCGCTCAAATTCAGGCGGAGATTAAACAATTTATCGAAAGTTTGCTGGCCAAAAAACTCGAAACCCCCAGTTTGTGTGCTATTCAGACGACCGCAGATCCATCCGCGGATTGGTATATTTCCAGCCAGAAAAAATTAGCGGAAAAACTCGGAATTAAATTCGTTCATGTACTTCCCAAAGAGGTTGAAACAGAAACAGCTCTTATGAGTCAAATCCGCCAAGCCAGTGAAGGGCCCGCGATTCACGGCCTTTTTGTGAGTATGCCGCTGCCTAAAAATTTTGATGCGGACCGGATATTGGCCGCGATCAATCCTCAGCGGGATGTGGAAGGAATTCATCCCGTCAATTTGGGGTTGATGGTGCTTCGCAAAACCAAACTCATTCCGTCCACGGCTTTTGCGGCTTTTCGCTTGATCGAAGCTTCGGGCATTGAAATCCGCGGCAAGCGCGCAGTCATTGTCGGACAAAGCGCCATTGTGGGACGTCCGCTGCAGCTTCTTTTAGGCGAACGGCGTGCAACGACTACCGTTTGCAATACTGGAACTTCTCCGGAGGATCTTCAAAAAATTGTTTCTGAAAGCAATATTGTCGTGGCTTGTTCCGGACAGCCGGGTCTGATTAAAGGAAGCTGGATTAAACCCGGTGCGGTGGTCATCGATGTGGGAACAACGGAAGTTGCAGGAAAGCTTGTCGGCGATGTGGAATTTGAAGAAGCTAAAAATCGCGCCGGATTTATTACGCCTGTTCCCGGCGGTGTTGGCCCGCTCACAGTGACCATGCTGATGCAAAATCTCATCACGGCCTACAAATGGCAGCGCCAACTTTAAATATGAACTTAATTGAGATAGCGCAAATTTACACAGATTTGGTCAAATTAGAAAAGGAAATTCCTGATCAGGAATTTCGGGCCAAAGATCATGTTAATGCCTTGCGAACGAAATACCATGAACTTCTCATGGCGAAAATGCGCGAAGAAAGTATTTTCTTCTCCGATCGGTTTGATGCGGCCAATAAAGCGTTTGAGCTCGTTCGTGAAGAAAACTCTCCTAAGTACAAGACATGAAAATTAGTGCCGCGGCAATTTATCGCAAGAAGAAACAGAAGAAAAAAATAGCGGTACTGACCGCTTACGATTATGCCTTTGCGCGAATTTTGGATGAAGAGGGAATTGATATTATTCTTGTGGGGGATTCGCTCGGCATGGTGCTGCTTGGTTATGACACTACGCTGCCGGTTACGATGGAAGACATGCTCCATCACACTCGAGCGGTTGCGCGGGGCATCAAAAACGCGCTTGTAGTGGCGGATATGCCCTATCATTCTTATCAAACTCCGGCCGCGGCTTTGAAAAATGCCCGGCGATTTCTCAAAGCCGGCGCTAAGGCTGTGAAGCTCGAAGGCGGCATGAAAGTTAAAAGTCAGGTCAAAGCCCTGCTTCAAAATAAAATTCCGGTGATGGGGCATGTGGGCATGACGCCGCAAAGCGTCAAAGAATTCGGCGGCTATAAAGTGCAGGGCAAAGAATACACCCGCGCGGAGGAAATTTTAGAAGA
>JACPXK010000112.1 GCA_016196565.1 Candidatus Omnitrophota bacterium
ATCAAATCCAAAAGAAAATGACCCAGCGCCGGATTATCAATAAAATTTTCGCCACGGCTATTTTGACGGGGCTGATTTATTTCCTGACTTTTTTCTACCTGTATTTTTTTGACCGCAAGACGCTTCTTTCTTACCGGCTTACGATTTTGATTCACACGATTTTTTTGCTGAGCGCTTTGATGTGCAAAATCACTTTGCTCTGGCCGGCCATGAATTTATATGTCATGCCCGGGGCCCTTGCCTCGCTTCTTCTGGCGCTTTTGATTCACGCGCGCCTCGGCATGATGGGCGCGGCTGTCTTCACGGTTTTGGTGGGGCCGCTTTGCGGGTTTCAGCCTACCGTGATGCTGGCGACACTTCTTTCTTCCATTGCCGGCACGCATGTGGCCTTTCAAATCCGCAAACGGATTCAATTCCTGAAAGTCGGCGCGGTGGCGGGGCTTGCCTCCTTCACGGTTTTTTTCGCCATGCTGATTTTCCGGGAATACTCGGCTTATGACTCCTTGAAGGAAAGTGTTTGGGGGCTGGCCAATGGGCTTTGGGTCACCACCCTTTGTTTTCTTCTCCTCCCGATTTTAGAGCATATGTTTAATCTGACCACCGACATTACGCTTTTGGAGCTCTCGGACCTGAATCATCCTCTTCTAAAGCGCATGATTGTGGAAGCGCCCGGAACTTATCATCACAGTTTGGTGGTGAGCACGCTGGCTGAAGCGGCTTGCGAAAAAATCGGCGCCAATGCATTGCTGGCGCGTGTGGGGGCCTATTTTCACGATATCGGAAAAATCGCGCGTGCCGAATTTTTCACCGAGAATCAGCCGGCCCCGGATGCCGGCAAGCATGAATGTCTTGCGCCCGGCACAAGTTTTCAAATTATTTCAAATCATGTCAAAGACGGGATTGATCTCGGACGCCGGCACAAATTAAAAGACCGGATCCTGCAATTTATTCCCGAGCATCAGGGAACGGGCGTGGTTTATTTTTTCTACCGCAAGGCCGCGGACAATGCACGGCCCGGTGAGAAAATAAATCCGGATGATTACCGTTATTCCGGCCCCAAGCCTCAGAGCCGCGAAACCGCGGTGGTGATGCTGGCTGATTCGACCGAGGCCGCTTCACGTTCTTTGAAAAAGCCGACTCCGGAAAGCATTCGCCAGCTGGTGCGTAAAATCATCAATGATAAATTCATCGACGGACAACTCGAAGAATGCGACCTGACCCTGAAAGACCTTCACAAAATTCAGGAAAGTTTTGTGCAGAATCTCATGGCGATTTTTCACACGCGCGTCAGTTATCCTCAGGCCGAAGAAGACCCCGGCCGTCCGGATTTGTTTAAGGAAAATTCCTCGCTCAAATTCCGCCACCCCGAATTATGACCGGATTTGATGTTCAAATTCGCAGTGAATCAAAGAAATTCAGGGTTTCATCTTCGCGTTTAAAATCGGCTACCCGGAAAATTCTGAAAATGCTCAGCTGGAAAAAAGCGGGCGTGAGCATTTTGCTCACTCATGATGCAGGCATTCGCAAGCTCAACCGGAAATATTTGAAGCATGACCGCGCCACTGACGTGATCGCCTTCGGCAACCCAAAAGGGGCCAGGCCCCTTGGTGCCAGGCTACCCGGCCCCTTTTGCTTGGGAGATATCGCAATTTCCCTTGAAACCGCCAAACGAATGGCCAAAGAGCTCGGTACTAGTTTTGATTACGAAGTTCATCTTTATCTTTGCCACGGCATTCTTCATTTAATGGGCTATGACGATCATAAACCCAAGGACCGTGCTAGAATGTGGCGAAAACAGGATAAAATCTTGCGAACCCTGTACTTTTGGAAGGGGTACGAACGGGGTACGGACGGGGTACCAAAATAATGGCCATACAAAAAACTGAAGCCTTTGTCTTAAAAACTCAGCCCTTTCGCTCAAGCTCGCTCATCATTACCTTTTTCTCCAAATCCTTCGGCAAATTACGGGGGATCGCCAAAGGGGTGCGGCGGGAAAGGGAAGTCAGGGGTGCGGTTTATGAACTCTTCACGCATTTGGAAATTGTCTTTTATGAAAAAATCCGCTCGGACCTTCACCTGGTTTCAGAAGCTGCGATTGTGGAAAGCCATGACCGCCTGAGGACCGATCTTCAAACCATTGCCTACGCCAGTTATTTTTCGGAGCTCGTGGACATGGTGACGGAGGTCCACGACAGCCACCCGCAGATTTTCGAGCTTCTGGATTTTGCCTTTAAATTTCTTCCTTCGCTTCCGCCCGCAAGCCTGGCCAAGATTTTTGAAGTGAAACTCTTAAATGAAATCGGCTGGCTTCCTTACCTCGAAAATTGCCTCGCCTGCAAAGACTCCAAATTCGAAAGCGGATTTTTCTCAATCCGGCAGGGGGCAATTTTTTGCCCCAATTGCATTTCTCAGGCCCCCGAAGCCCGGCCGCTTTCCCGCGAAGGCTTGAACGCGCTCCGTTTTTACACCGCCCACAATCTGGAACAATCCATCAAACTCAGAATGGGCGAGAAAACCGAAATCGAACTGGAAAGACTGCTCGAACAATTCCTTACCTACCGTCTCCCGCGGCCCCTTCACAGCCGCGCCTTCATGCAAAAAATCCGTCCAGTTCTTGCTTCGCGTTAACTTTTCCCCCGGAAAACCCCTCAAAAGTAGTCTTTTTTTAGCCAAAAGATAAGAAAATGTCCGGTTTATTTGACAGGCATAGGAGCGTGTGTTAGCTTTTGGATGATATTTGGAGAAGTAATAAGTTAATAAAAGTTATTAAATGCTATATTTAGCTATATTTAAAGCGGATTAACTTACCACTCGGGAAAGGGCGGCTATCCAATGGCTAAAGAGGGCTCAGGCTCAGACGAAAATTGCCTGTATTTTGATATGAACAAACAAGAGCGTGATTCGGCCATCCGCTACTTGCTGGGAGCCATTATCAATACCCGCACCGAGTCCAATTTCCCCTCGAACTATTACACCTTTGACGAAGACGTGAATGTCTATTTGGCCCATTTGCTCTTTGCGGTTTCACTTCCCGAATACCATGAAATGGCCGAACCCTACCTTTCGCTTGAATCCAGCGACATTCTCAAATGGGTACGGGCCACCGAAGACCGCACCATCCGTTATTTCATCTTCAAGGTCAATGCCGACCACCTTTTGATTCATTCCGCCATTTTTGACGATTTGGAGAAAAAGGGTTATCACAAAATTTTCAGCCGTTCCGACAAACATTACCGGGACTTGGCCAAACTTTATTACGATCAGGCCGCCGCCTATCACAAACGCATTTACCGCAAAAAAACCGGCGTGGGGGAAGTCCTGCAGAAAATCTCCAAATATTTCGACGCTTACCAGCACTTGCTGCGCAATGTCCGGCGCGATTATTTCAATTTCCTGAACAGTTTCCGCGATCAGGTATTCCAGCATTTTATGACCGAGGTTTCCAAGTACGAAAAAAACTTTGCCAAGAAAAGCAAGCTGGACCATTTTCTCGAGCTTTATGCCCAGTGGATCGCCCAAAAAAATCCGGATTTAAAAATGCAAATTCTCGCCCTGGCGCGGGAACTTTCTCAGCTTGATCCGGAATTCAAATTTGACCCCGCAAAAGATTTTCATGAAAAAGGAGGAGATCAGGATGAAAGGCAGTGTGCGTAGGCTTCGTGCCCGGCAGAGACAACTTTTAAGGCTTTATTCCCTTTGGCAGGAAACTAAACGGGAAGACGTTCAGCGTCAATTCTTGAGGATTCTTGGCGGCATTCTGGCCGTAAAGCCGGGATTTAATCTGTTTGACGAATTTAAAAAGGCTTTTTGAGGTTTGCAAGAATGGGCTCTATGAAATCTCCTTACCTCATCTTAAGGATTCAAGACGAAAGTGATCTGCGGGAAGAAGTCCTGAAAAAGCAGGACGAATTCCTGGACGTTTACTCCTTTTATCTGCAAAGCCGGCTCTCCTGGGTGAGGGACGAAGTGCGCCTGAAGGCCTACGAACTTCATCTCCTCGACCCAAGCTTCACTTTCCAAATCTAATCAAGTTTGTTATAATCCACGCCTTTATGCCCAAGAAAAATATTTCTTTTCAAGCGGCCGAAAGGCTCAGAATTCTTCCCCCGTATCTTTTCGCGGAAATTGACCGCCGCAAAAGAGAACTTGCGGCCCAGGGAAAAGATTTGGTGGATTTCGGCGTGGGCGATCCCGATCTTCCCACTCCGGTTTTCATTATCGAAGCCCTGAGCGAAGGCGCGCGAGACCCCCGCAATCACCGTTACGCCCTCGATGCCGGCATGCCGGTTTTCCGTCAAAGTATTTCCCAGTGGTTCAAAAAACGTTTTAATGTGGCGCTCGACAGTGAAAAAGAAATCCTGCCTTTGATCGGGTCCAAAGAGGGCATTGCGCATTTGCCTCTGGCCGTGCTTAATCCCGGCGACGTTTCGCTTATTCCCGACCCGTGTTATCCGCCTTACCGTTCCGGCACTTATTTTGCGGGAGGCATTCCTTATCTTATGCCGCTTCTGGAATCCAATGATTTCTTGCCGGATTTTTCCGGGATTCCTCCGGATGTTTTGAAAAAAGCCAAACTCCTTTACCTTAATTATCCGAATAATCCGACTTCCGCCATTGCCTCCAAGGCCTTTTTTCAAGAGGCGGTGGATTTTGCCCATAAACACGGTTTGATCATTGCCCAGGACGCCGCTTATTCGGAAATCGGCTTTAACGGCTACGAGGCCCCCAGCATTCTTGAAATTCCCGGCGCTAAAGAAGTGGCGATTGAATTTCATTCTCTTTCCAAGACTTTCAACATGACCGGCTGGCGTGTGGGATTTGCGGCCGGCAATCCGGAACTCATCGCGCATTTGGCCAAGGTTAAATCCAATGTGGATTCCGGAATTTTTCAAGCGGTTCAGCTCGCCGGAAAAAAAGCGCTCGACGAAGGCGAACAAGCCCATCAGGCGAATTTGCGTATTTACGAGCGCCGCCGCGATCTTTTGGTGGGCGGTTTCAAAAATCTCGGCTGGGACATTCCGTCTCCCAAAGCCACATTTTATTGCTGGATTCCGGTTCCGCCGGGATCGACTTCGAGCGAATTCGCCCTGAAATTTTTGACGGACTTGAGTATTGTGGTGACTCCCGGCAACGGCTTCGGCACTTACGGGGAAGGTTATTTCCGTCTTTCTTTGACTTTGCCGGAAGAACGCATTCAAGAGGCGCTCGCGCGCATTCAAAAAGCCCATCATCATCCGCATGCCAAAGCGGATCAAAAATAAATGCCGCGAATTTTTATTGCTGTAGGTTCCAATCTTGGTGATCGGGAACAAAATATTCAAATGGCGCAGGCTTTGCTTCGTGAGGCGCGCGGCATTTATAAAATCCGCGCTTCCAAAATCCGCGAAACCGATCCGGTCGGCGGCCCTCCTCAAGGAAAATTTTTGAATGCGGTGTGGGAAGTCATTGCCATGTTGTCGGTTTGGGAACTTTTCCGTTTGCTTCAGGAAATCGAAGAACGGCTCGGAAGAGAACAGGGCGAACCTAACATGCCGCGCACCATCGATCTCGATATTCTTTCCTACGACACTTTAATTTTGGAAGAAAAAAATCTTGTGATTCCTCACCCCCGGCTTCACGAGCGCCGTTTTGTGCTCGAACCCTTGGCCGAGCTTGATCCTTATTGGGAACACCCGGTGTTTAAAAAAACGGCCGGCGATTTTTTGGAGGAAATGGATATTCGTGAACGTAGTCCGGAAGCCTGAACATTTAGCTCGTTGGGTGAAGGCCCAAAAGAGACGCTCGCAAACCATTGGGTTTGTCCCGACCATGGGAGCGCTGCACGAAGGGCATTTGTCCTTAGTGCGCGCTGCCCGGAAAGAAAATGACTGCGTGGTGGCGAGCATTTTCGTCAATCCCGCGCAATTCGGCCCCCAAGAAGATTTGAAAAAATATCCCCGTCCGATTGCCCGCGACCGCAAACTTCTTCGCAAGGCCGGCGTGGACATTCTTTTTCTGCCGGATTCCAAGACAATTTATCCGCAAGGTTTCTCGCTTTCGGTCGACCCGGGACCCATTGCAAAAATTTTATGCGGTAAATTCCGTCCCGGACATTTTGCCGGAGTTGCCACGGTGGTGGCCAAACTTTTCAATTGGGTGCAGCCGGACGAGGCTTATTTCGGCGCCAAGGATTTTCAGCAATGTGTGGTGATTCAAAATCTGGTGCGAGATTTAAATTTTGATCTCGAGGTAAAAATTCTTCCGACGGTGCGCGAAAAAGACGGCCTGGCCATGAGCTCGCGCAATATTTATCTGGCTCCCGAAGACAGACGCCGCGCCCGCGTGATTTCTCAAACCCTTTTTTGGGTGCGGGATCAAATCAGAAAAGGACGGCGCGATATTTCAAAATTGAAAAGGGAAGCGGTCAGCCGCCTGCGGCCTGAGGTGGATAAAATTCAATATTTCGAAATCGCGGACCCGGAAACTTTGGCCCCGCTCCGCCGTTTTCAGCCGCACATGGTAGCGCTTACGGCCTGTTTTGTGGGAAAGACAAGACTGATCGATAATGTTATAATTCCCGGCTTGGTACCCCTTCCGTAGGTACACCGTCTAACTTTGAACGGTTGTTCTACGAAAGGTACCAGGTCCGATTTAAACCCTGTGGGGAGCCTGGCACTGAGGGGCCTGGCCCCTTTTGACTTTTGAAGGCCCCTTTAAGGAAAAATATGCAAAGACAAATGTTAGGCGGGAAAATACACCGGGCGACGGTCACCGACGCCCAGGTCGATTATGTCGGCAGTATTACGATTGACGCCAGTCTTCTTAAGGCGGCCGATATTCTTCCCGGAGAAAAAGTCTTAATTGCCAATATTACCAACGGTTCCCGTTTGGAAAGTTATGTCATCGAAGGAGCGGCCGGCTCCGGAGTGATTTGTTTGAATGGCGGCGCGGCCCGGCACGGCCGAAAAGGGGATTTGGTGATTATCATGACCTTTGTCGTGCTGACCGAAGACGAAGTCAAAAAGCACAAGCCCAAAGTCATTCGTGTTGATTCCAAAAATAAAATTCTTTCCTGAAATTTTTCCCTCATGAAAAAAATCAAAGTCGGTATTGTCGGTTGTGGAACCATCGGCTCGGCGCTTGCTTTAATCCTCCGCCGCAAATTTAAATCCCAAGCTGAGCTTTCCTATTTATGCGAGCGTCACAAGGAAAAGGCGCATCTTCTGATGAAAAAACTGGGAACTAAAATTCCTTTGGTTTCTGCCGGGCGCTTGATTCAAAAGTCCGATCTAATTATCGAGGCGGCCTCCGCCTCCATTTCCGGAAATATTGCGAGCCTCGCGCTCCGCCGGAACAAAGAGGTTTTGGTCTTGAGCGTGGGCGGGCTTCTCATGAATCAAAGTTGGGTCCGTGCGGCAAAGAAAACCAGCGGGAGGCTCTGGATTCCTTCCGGCGCGGTAGCGGGAATCGACGGACTTCTTGCCGGCAAACAGGCCAAACTCCGGCGCGTTCAAATCAAAACACAAAAGCCGCCCGAAGGCCTTGCCGAGGCGCCCTATTTTCAAAAGCGGAAATTTCCACCGTTAAAAGACAATGAGCAGGTCTGCGTTTTTAGGGGCAACGCCCTTCAGGCCATTCGTGCTTTCCCTCAGAATATTAATGTGGCGGCCCTTTTGAGTTTGGCGGGACTTGGCCCCGAGAAAACCAAGGTTGAAATCTGGACCTCCCGGGCCTTCAAACGCAATCAGCATGAAATTACCGTCAAGGGGGATTTCGGAAAAATCACGACCCGCGCCGAAAATGTTCCTTCTCCCGCAAATCCCAAGACGAGTTATTTGGCCATTCTTTCGGCAACAGCCTTACTCGAAAAAATTTTTTCCCGCGTCCGCATTGGGACATGAATCATGAAAGAGGCGTTCATCGAGATTCGCGGCGCCCGCGAACATAATTTAAAAAACATCAGCCTTAAAATCC
>JACPXK010000014.1 GCA_016196565.1 Candidatus Omnitrophota bacterium
ATTTGCGCGAATTTTTGAATGAGCTCCGCAAGCGCGGCGAGCTCCACGAAATTTCCGTAGAAACCGATCCCGTGCTGGAAGTCACAGAGATTTATGACCGCATTGTTAAAAGCGAAGGCCCCGCGCTTTTTTTCAAAAAAATCAAAGGCTCCGAAATGCCTCTCGCCATTAATTTGTTCGGTTCTCCAAAAAGAATGAGCGCTGCATTAGGTGTCGATTCACCGGAAGAAATTGCCCGCCAAATTGAAGAATTGACCGATATGAAAATGCCGCAGGGAATGATTGAGAAATTACAAATGCTCCCCAAGCTCGGCATTTTAAATGCCCTTGCTCCCAAAATCGTCAAATCAGCGCCATGCCAGGAAGTGGTCATTCGGCCGGGGGAAGGCCCCATGCTCGATAAAATTCCTGTGATTCAATGCTGGCCCGATGACGGCGGAAAATTTATCACACTTCCCATGGTTTTCAGCCGCGATCCCGAAACCGGAAAACGGAATGTGGGACTTTATCGCATGCATGTTTATGACAATCAAACCACGGGAATGCATTGGCAAATTCATAAAGATGGGGCGGAACATTACCGGCGTTTGAAAAAAGGGTCCGGAAAACGTTTGGAAGTGGCCGCGGTGTTAGGCGCGGACCCTATCACGATGTTTTCCGCAGCTTGCCCGCTTCCGTCAGGAATGGACGAACTCATGATGGCTGGTTTCATGCGCAAAGAGCCGGTGGAACTTGTGAAGTGTAAAACCATTGATCTCGAAGTTCCGGCTGAAGCTGAAATTGTGCTGGAAGGTTATGTGGAAGAAGGGGACACGCGCATGGAAGGCCCGTTCGGCGACCATACGGGATTTTATTCGCGCGCCAAGGAATTTCCCGTATTCCATATTACGTGCATGACGCATCGTCGCGATCCGATTTATGTTACGACCGTTGTCGGCCGGCCTCCGATGGAAGACTGCCACATGGGAAAGGCCATTGAGAGAATTTTTCTTCCGCTCATACGCAAACAGCTTCCGGAAATCATCGACATGAATATGCCGTGGGAAGGGTGTTTTCATAATTGCATGATTGTGACCATACGCAAAAGTTATCCCGAGCAGGCGAAAAAAGTAATGCATGCCATTTGGGGACTTGGTCTGATGATGTTTTCTAAATGCATTATTGTGCTGGACCATGACAATAATATTCAGGATTTAAAAGAAGTGGCTTGGCGCGTTTTCAATAATGTCGATCCTAAGCGCGATACTGTTTTTGTCGACGGCCCGGTGGATGAGCTTGACCATTCCGCCAGCCAGGATTTTTTCGGTTCCAAAATGGGAATCGATGCCACGCGCAAAACCGAAGCGGAAGGCATGAAACGCCCGTGGCCGGAAGACATGGTCATGACGGAAGAAATTCAGCAGAAGGTAAGCAGACGATGGAAAGAGTACGGTTTTTGACCCCGTCATTGCGAGGAGGCCGTAGGCCGACGAATCAATCTCGCAACGCTGGATTGCTTCGCTCACTCGTGCTTTTTACTGCCCTCGCAGAGGGTCGTTCGCTCGCAATGACAGTGAGAGTTTTTTTTGAAATGATCAAAATCGAACACTCCATTTTTGCCCTCCCGTTTGCTTATCTGGGTCTGGTTCTTGCGGAAGGCGGTTTCCCGCGGCTCTACCTTCTCTTTTGGGTGACTGTCGCCATGGTCAGTTTCCGCAGTTTAAGTATGAGTCTCAATCGTTTGATGGACCGCGCCATCGACAAACTCAATCCCCGCACCGAAAATCGCGCGCTTCCGGCCGGCAAAATCAAAACTTCCACGGTTTGGGTCATTACTGCCGTCTGTTTAGTGATTTATGAACTCAGCGCTTATCAACTCGGCGCAATCTGTTTTTGGCTTTCTCCTATTCCTGTTTTTTTGGCCTGGCTTTACCCGCTCACGAAAAGATTTACCTGGCTCTCCCATTTTGTTTTGGGTATCATACTTGGCATGGCGCCTTACGGTGCCTGGCTCGCCAGTCGGGGGACATTTTCCTGGGTTCCTGGATTTCTCATGCTCGGAATTGCGTCATGGGTGGCAGGTTTTGACATGATTTACGCCCTGCAAGACGTGGATTTTGACCGCCGTCAGGGTCTTTATTCATTTCCGGCACGATTCGGACCTTCCCTCAGCATGAAAGTAACGCGGGTTTTGCATCTTGCAACTCTTACATTTTGGTTTTTGATGGGGCAAACGGCCGGATTAGGCTGGATTTATTTTATCGGACTGGCCCTGGCAGCATTCTTTCTTGTAAGAGAGCATTGGCTGGTGCGTTCTTTCGGACTCAAAAAGCTGGAAGAGGCCTTCTTTTCTATGAATGCAACAATCAGCGTTTCCATTTTTCTAATGACCGTTGCCGATATTTCGATCAGGAGTTTTTCAAAGTGAAACCTTATATTGTGGCCATGACGGGAGCAAGCGGCGCTGTCTATGGCGTCCGGCTTGTGCAAGCTTTGGCAGAACTCGGAAAAGAAATCGCCGTGGTCATTTCAGAGCCGGCCCGCCTTGTCATCCGCGAAGAAATGAATATTTCCCTCAAAAGCTTTACCCGCCAGGAAGAACTTTCCCGGATTTTCGGCCCCGAAGCTGCGCCCCATATCACGGCTTATTCTCCCAAAGATTTTTCCGCGCCCATTGCCAGCGGTTCTTATCCGGTTGAAGGAATGATTATTGTTCCATGCAGCATGGGAACGCTCGGCGCGATTGCCTCCGGAGTGAGTCAAAATTTAATTCATCGCGCAGCGGACTGTGTTTTAAAAGAAAATCGTCCTCTTATTCTTGTTCCGCGCGAAACGCCGCTTAACGCAATTCATTTGGAAAATATGCTGAAGCTTTCACGCGCCGGCGCAAAAATTGTTCCGGCCATGCCGGCATTTTATTCCGGCGCGCAGAATTTAAATGAAATCATTGATTTTATGGCGGGCAAAGTGCTCGATCAGCTCGGACTTACCCATGCGCTGTATCCGCGCTGGACCGGCAGCCGTTCCCAAACACAAACGGAAAATGAAACCTTCGCTTAAAACTAAAACTGGAATCCGCGTCGGCCGTATTTCCTATATTAATGCCATTCCGTTTTATCACCGGTTGGCCTCGACGACCGCCGAATCAGCGGCCCAATATGAATTTTATGAGGGACATCCCGCCAAGGTGAATGCGGCCATGAGCCATGGCAAAGTCGATGTGGCCCCGATTTCCTCTCTAGAATACCTGAATCATCAAAAGGATTATTTGCTTTTGCCCGATCTTGCCATCGGCTCGCGCGATTTCTCAGGGAGCGTGCTTCTTTTTTCAAAAGAGAAAATTTCCGGCTTAAATAAAAAGAGAATCGCCCTTTCCAAAAGAAGTTTGAGCTCCGCGACGCTTTTGCGCATTCTTTTTAAATACAAATATAAATTCGACAATGATTTTGTTTCAGAAAGCGGAGATCCCGAGGAAATGCTGGCCGATTATACCGCCGCACTTGTGATTGGGGACGAGGCGCTTTTGTATCAGCCTAAGGAATTCGTTTATAAATATGATTTGAGCGAACTTTGGTGGGACTGGACCAACAAACCGTTTTGTTTTGCTGTTTGGGCGGTGCGCCGGGAGTTTGCGGCCAATTCACCGGAAGAATTGCGGGCATTTTATCGAAAGCTTAAAAAAAATCTGGAAGCCAATTTACGGGACATTGAGACCTTGCTGAAAGATTCTATCGACGTCACCTTTTTGGACGACCGTTTCCCCAAACTTTTCGGTTATCTTTTTAATTTGAATTACGGATTGGACCTTTCCATGCGCGAAGGTCTGGAGCTTTTCTTCCGTTTGGCGCAAAGGCTGGGCGTTTCTCCGCGTCCGGCAAAAATCGAATTTGCGGATGTGGAATAAAATGCATGTCATTCCCGCACGCTTTAGGCGGGAATCAAGCATTAGATCCCCGAAAAAAACATTCGGGGATGACATTTAAAGGAAATTGAAATAAAGCTATGGATAATTTGGACCGAATTTTAGGCGAACGTCTGGAAGGCAAGAGGCTTTCTTTCGAAGAAGGCGTTGCGCTTTATTCCTGTGATCTTTTGCGGCTCGGAAAGGCCGCGAATACCTTGGTTGAAAAAGACCATCCCGATCGCCGCGTTACTTTTATTGTGGACCGCAATGTCAGTTACACCAATGTTTGCGTTGTGGATTGCGATTTTTGCGCTTTTTACCGCAAGCCCGGCCATGCCGAAGGTTATACGCTCAGCTATGAGGTCATTTTCCAAAAAATTCAGGAGCTTGTGGATTTGCATGGGACCCAGGTCTTGATTCAGGGCGGCGTGAATCCCGAGCTGCCGCTTGAATATTATCTGGATTTGATTCGCGCCATTCGCCAAAAATTTCCGACCGTGCATGTGCATTCGTTTTCGGTAGTGGAATTCGATATGATTTCAAAAAAATTCCGCCTGCCGCTGGCCGAAGTTTTCCGCCGTTTCAAAGAGGCTGGACTCAATTCTGTTCCGGGAGGCGGTGCTGAAATTCTGGTAGAGCGTGTGCGTAAAATTATCAGCCCGAAAAAAGCTTCTTCCAACCGCTGGATTGAAGTGATGAAAACTGCCCACGAAACGGGACTTCGATCCACCGCGACTATGGTGTTCGGCCATCTCGAAACAATTCCAGAAAGAATCGAACACATTTTGAAAATTCGCGAGCTTCAGGACCAAACACACGGCTTTCGCGCTTTTATTCCATGGACTTTATCGCCGTATGGAACGCCGCGCATGAGTCAATTTCGTCCAGCGGGCGGCGAGGATTATTTGAAAACCGTCGCCATCAGCCGGCTAATGCTCGACAATATTGAGCACATTCAAAGCGGCTGGCTGACCGAAGGGCTTAAATTAGGACAAATTGCCCTGGGATTTGGCTGTGATGATATGGGCGGAACTTTGCTTGAGGATAAAGTGCTCGAGCCTACCGGCATTGAAGTCAAAACCCGGCGTGAAGATCTTGTCCGCCTCATCAAAGAAGCCGGCTATGTTCCGGCCCAGCGCAATACCAATTACGAAATTCTTCATGTCTTCAACTAGTCTTGCCTCGCCGTCCAAAGGCGATATCCGCCGTATTTTTGATTCCATCGCGGTCCGCTATGATTTTCTGAATACTTTTCTCAGTTGGAATTTGGATGAAATGTGGCGCCGGAAATCCCGCGACCTAATGATGACAGATGATGAGCGCAGTATTTTAGATTTGGGAGTGGGGACCGGAAAATTTCTACAGGCTTTTCTTTCTCGGAAATCCTGGGACCGGATGGTGGGCCTGGACTTTTCGGCCGGAATGCTGGAAGAAGCCCGCCGTCATCTTCCGGCAAATGTCGAGCTGGTGAATGCTGATTTTCACGAACTTCCTTTTGAAAATAATTCCTTCGATCTTATTATTTCGGCCTTTACGCTGCGCAGCGTCAAAGATATGCCGCGATTTCTCGCGGAAGTCCACCGGCTGCTTACCGTCAAAGGCAGAGCCGGCTTTCTCTGCCTGACAAGGCCCAAGTCTTTTTGGAAAATACTTTATTATCCTTATCTGAAATTTTATCTACCTCTGATGGGACGGTTAATCTCGGGGGATTTTCAGGCTTACCGGTTTCTTTCGGACTCCATACAAACTTTCCAAGAACCGCGCCAAACCGCGGAGATGATGCGCAAAACGGGGTTCCGTGATGTCGAAATCCATTCCTTTACGTTTGGCGCCGCCACATTAATTATCGGGAGAAAATAATTTTATGAATTATGAAGAGAAGATAAAATCTTTGGGTCTTGTTTTGCCTGCCGTCGCTAAACCTGTCGGTTCTTATGCTCCGGTGATCATGCAAGGCGACATCGCGGTTTTGAGCGGCCAAATTTCAAAGACTGCGGATGGAAAAATACTCACCGGAAAAGTAGGGCCGGGAGGAATGTCGATTGACCAAGCTAAAGCGGCCGCCCGAGTTGCCGCCATTAATGTTTTGGCCATTATGAAAGACATGATTGGATTTCAAAAATTCGGCCGTTTTCTGCGCGTGGTGGGATATGTCCAAACCACCCCGGATTTTTACGATATTTCTGCGGTGGTGAATGGCGCGAGCGATCTTTTCCTTGAGATTTTCG
>JACPXK010000111.1 GCA_016196565.1 Candidatus Omnitrophota bacterium
GATGAGTTTGCGAACCGATTTAAAAGTTTCGCTACGGCGTAAAGTTTCGCTTTCACAGTACACGACCATGCAGGTCGGTGGCGCGGCGGAATATTTTGCCGAGCCGACTGTGGAAGAGGAACTCGTCGAAGCGCTTGAATTTGCGGCGCAGGAAAATCTTCCTTGGATGATTTTGGGCAAGGGTTCCAATCTAATTTTTGCCGACGAAGGTTATCCCGGTCTTATTATTTCGCTTCTTCAATATGAAAAAGAACGCATTCAATTTGATACGGTTCACACCCGGGTTACGGCGTCAAGCGGCGTGCATCTTTACCGGCTGGCGGCGTCTTGCCGCGCTGTGGGATTCGGCGGGGCCGAATTTTTAGCGGGCATTCCCGGCACCGTCGGCGGAGCGGTGATCATGAATGCGGGTTTTTCCCGTTTTCCGGGACAGATGAGTGAAATCGGAGATATTTTGGAAGCCGTTACTTTTATCAATCCCAAAGGCAGAAAAGAAACCCGTCTGCGCGATGAGCTGGAATTTTCCTATCGCAAATCAAGCCTGGAAGGAAATATTATTTTGGAAGCTAAGCTGAAACTTTGGAAACGTACGCCCGAGCAAATCGATCATGAAATGAAAGCTAATTTTGATTATCGCAATACCAAACAAGATCTTCGTTATCCCAGTTCGGGGTCCATTTTTAAAAATCCACCGGCGCCGGCGCTTTCAGCCGGGCGTTTGATCGAACAGGCCGGTTTGAAGGGTGTCCGCATCGGAGGGGTCATGGTCTCCGATAAACACGGCAATTATTTTGTGAAAGTAGGGCCCGCAACAAGTACGGATGTCATCGAATTAATACGGAAGGTTCAAAAATCAGTTTTTGATGCCACACAAGTTCTCCTCGAACCCGAGGTTCGAATTATCCAAAGATCTTAGGATCGGCGTTTTACTCGGAGGCAATTCTTCGGAAAGAAAAGTTTCCCTGCGTTCCGGCCGTGCTGTCGCCAGCGCCCTCCAAAACAGCGGTTACAAACCCATCCGTATCGATCCCCGTCATGCACGCCGTACCAAATCCCAGCTTGGCCGGATTGATTTAGCCTTTATTGCCTTGCATGGTGAAGGAGGGGAAGACGGAAAAATTCAAAAGCAGCTGGAAAGGCGGCGACTTCCGTATATCGGATCCGATGCCCTCGCCAGCGAGCGGGCTTTTGACAAATACCTGGCCAAAAGGATTTTTCAGAAGAAAAGAGTGCCCACGCCGCCCTTTGTTGTGGTGAATCGCAGAGACTGGCAGTCCAAGCTTCGCCGGTTTCCAACTCCCTTTGTGGTCAAGCCGCTGCGAGAGGGATCCAGCATCGGCGTCTTTTTTGTTGAGGATTTTTCCAAATGCGCCGAAAAATTAAGGAAGGCCCTGAAGGAGTATAAAATGCTTTTGGTGGAAAGAAAAATTATGGGACGTGAATTTACGGTGGGGATTTTGGGGGACCAGGCCCTGCCGGTCGTGGAATTAAAGCCGAAGCGGTCTTTTTACGATTACCGGGCCAAGTACACAAAGGGAATGACGAGCTATCTGGTTCCGGCGCCGATTCCGGCAAAAATCGCCAAACGCCTTCAAAAAACGGCGCTCCTGGCCCATCGATCTTTGGGACTGCGGGATTTTTCCCGCGTGGACATCATGATGGATAAACATAACCGGCCTTACGTGCTTGAAGCCAACACCATTCCGGGATTTACAGCACTCAGCCTTCTTCCCAAAGCCGCCCGCGCGGCCGGGATTTCTTTCGAAGATTTATGCTGCCAATTAATCGATGCGGCTTGGAATAGGAGGAACCGTGGCTAGAAAGAAAAGAAAGAAAGCAGGAAAGAAGGGGATTTTTGCCGGTATTGGTTTTCTCATCAAAAGTTCGTTTGCCCTCGCCCTGAAAGCGGCGCCGGGCGCGCTTGTGATTCTTCTGGCCGGCGGCTTGTTCTTGGGGGTCCGGCAAATGCTTTATGCCGATTCCACTTTAGCGATTCAAAAAATCACGGTAGACCCCGCGACCGCGATTTCCATTCCGGCCCGGGCCAATCTGGAATCTGATCTTCTCGGAAAAAATATTTTGCAAGTCAATCTTAAGCGTGTGGCACGAAGCCTCGAAAACAATCCGGAAATCGAACATGCCCGGGTTTTCAGGAGCCTGCCTTCCGAAATCAAAATCGAGGTCGAAAAGCGCCAGCCCATTGCTTTTATTCAGTTTTCTTCCCGCGGTTCCGTGGGGCTTATCTCTTCGGATGGAATGATTTTGGATGTCTTCCCTAAATATGACGGCACTTTTATCTTGATCGAGGCCTTTGCCTCCGGACTGAATGATCCGAAAATCGGCATGCAGTTTAGGAGTGAAGGTTTCGCTCATGCGGTGAAATTTATCAAGGCTTTTTGGGAACATCAGCTTGCGCGGCGTGAAACGATAACAAAAATCCGCTTGGACCATCTGGGCAATGTCACGGTCGTGCTGGGAACCGGGCCGGCGATTAAACTCGGTAGAAATCCGGTTGAAAAGCTGAATGATATGGAAAAGATTGTGCATTTGCTGGACGGGGAAGGAAGAAAGGCGATCGACTACATTGACCTTCAATTCGATAATGTCATTATCAAACGCAAAGGGTGAGGCCGATGATGCAAACCGTGAAAGAAAATGAAATTATTTTTTATGTGGGGACCCGTAAGCTCGTGGCGATGTACGGTGAAATACGCGGTGGGGAACCGCGTATTCACCGCCACGTGACCCGCATTAATCCGGACGGTTTCAAACACGGTTTTGTCACCTGCTTGGAACGTGCCTCGGCCGTGCTGGAAGAAATGCTGGAGGCATTAATGCCGTCGCTTGGTTCTGAAGAAGTCACCGTGTTTGTCGTTTTGGGCAATCGCAAACTCAAAACCTTCAAATTTTCCAGCTCCATTTATTTTCAGGGCCTGCGGCGGACCATTTCATCCCACGAAATACGCTCGGTAGTCGAACAAACGCGCAGTGTCGCCACCCTGCCATTGTCTGAATTCGTACTTCAATCCATTCCGGAATCGTTCCTGATCAATGATATGCCCGGCATTCATAATCCGCTCGGTATGGATGCCCACCGGATCGGCGTGGACCTCAGCCTTTTCACCATGGAATTCGAAGATTTTAAAAATATCAACAAGGCCTTTGAAGCGGCCGAAATTACCGTCAAAGGTTATTTTCCCAAGTCCCTGCTTGTTTCCGAAGCCGTTTTGGCGGATCAGGAAAAGGAGGAGGGGGCGCTGGTGGTGGACATGGTGGATGATGCCACGCATTTGATTTTGTGGAAAAACGGGAAATTGGTGAATGCTCAGGCGGAACCGCTCGGGACCAATTACTTAGACGAAAAAATGGCGGAGATTTGGAAAATCGAAACTTGTGACGCGGAAAAAGTTATTGAGAAATACGCGACTTTGGAAAAAAATCCCCAATTCGGCGAAGATTTGATTCCGCTGGTGGACCGCAACGGTAAAAGCAATCATCAGATCCCCCGGCACGAATTCCAGGAAAAATTATTGGCCCAGTCCCGGGACTGGATGAAAAAAATCCTGGATGCCGCCAAAACCTTTTGCAAGAATGAAAAAGTGCAGCACCCTCATTACATTTTTACCGGCAGCACCACGGCGCTGAACGGCTTTCTGGAATTTTTGCAGGACGATTTTTCTCTGGACGCCCGCGTCGGCTACACCAAAAAAGTCGAAGCCCCCAATGAAATCCTGATCGATTCCTCCATGTCCGCGGTTTTGGGAATGTACCGGTGGCTGTCCACTTTGGAACGGGACCGCCAGCGTCTCTTTGAGCCCAAGGGAGTAGTGCAAAAAACCTTTGCCACGGCCCGCAGCTGGTTTTCGAATTACTTCTAACTTATCCAAAATCGTCATCCTGAGCGAAGCGAAGGATCTCGTTATGAGATTGTTCGGACTTCGTCCTCAGCCCATGACTTCCATAAATAGTTTATGGGAAGTCAGGACAGCCCTTTAGGGCAGAATGACGTAGACGTTATTTGCCTTCAATCATAATGTAGGATTCGAACGAGACCTTCCAGTCAAGGATTGCCCGTATCGTCAGCAGGGTGGGTTTTTCAATCAAAAAATCGGCGGGAATATGGTGTTTATGCCAGCGAAAGTAAACGCTACCTTTTACCGGCTCAATGTCCATGGGCGGGGTGCGGTAAATTTTGCCGTAATCGGTTTCGTACTCAATGACTTCTTTATGAAATCTTTCGTCCTTGCGCCAGCAAGTGACCACATAAAGTTCGCCCAGAGAAGTAGGAAAGCTGGGGAGAATCAGATTGCTTAAAATCGACTTGCCGAGATAACAATCCTGTTCTTTGGCGTTTTGAAAGTCTTTGCAGATAAAAAACTGCAGCAGCCGGATTTTGTCGTCTTGTTCCATGTTGAGTCGAATTTATATCATATTCCTGCTGCAGGAGCTATTTGGTTTTTTACGATTGAAATTTGGTCAACTGTCCCTATAATGTCCCCTGACTAAACCGCTTTATAACCCTTAGATAACAGACGGCTTTATCGGTGACTGATTCCGCAATGAAAATCCGGCAGCTTCCCCTTCACGAAAAGCATGCCGCCAAAGGTGCACGGTTCGGCGCATTCGGCGACTGGGAAGTCCCTCTTTATTACACCTCCGTCATCGAAGAACATCACGGCGTCCGTCAAAAGGCCGGCCTATTTGATATTTCTCATATGGGCGAGTTCTGGATTGAAGGGGGCGAGGTTGTCTCATTTCTGGAAAAACTTCTGCCCCGGAGAATCGGCGCCATGACCATCGGCCAGGCGCTTTACATGCCCCTCCTTAACGACGCCGGCGGTTTTGTGGATGACATCATCCTTTACCGTTTTGCTCAAAAAGAATTCCTTTTCATCGTCAATGCCTCCAATATCGAAAAAGATTTTAATTGGATTAAATTTTATTTACCGGCCTCCGGAGTTGTGTTTACGGATCAAAGTGAGGAAAAGGGGCTTTTAGCGCTTCAAGGCCCGGAAAGTATAAAAATTCTGGAAGAGGCGTACGGAAAATCTTTTTCATCGCTTGCTTATTATCATTTTGCGCCGTGGCAAAGCGGCATGATCGCACGCACAGGTTATACGGGCGAAGACGGTTTTGAAATCATGGTCGATAAAAAAGACCTTCCCGAAATTTGGGAGGCTCTTTTTGCCGCGGGTGCCAAACATGGTTTGGTTCCGGCGGGATTTGGAGCGCGCGACACGCTTCGCCTCGAAGCAGGAATGCTGCTTTACGGTCATGATATGAATGATGAAACCTCGCCGCTTGAAGCCGGCATTAGTTGGGCCGTGGATATGACCAAGGATTTTTTTATCGGCAAAGAGGCTCTTGAGAGACAAAAAAAGCAGGGGCTGAAGCGTAAACTTGTGGGTTTTGAAATGCTGAACCGCGGAATTCCGAGGCAAGGTTATGAAATTCGCAAAAGGGATCGATTGCTCGGCCATGTCGGAAGCGGGAGTTTGTGTCCCACCCTTGGTAAGAATCTCGGGATGGCGTATTTGCCCATCGAGAATTGTCTCGTCAACGAGACAATTGAAATTATGATTCGTGATAAGGCCCAAAAGGCCCAAGTGGTTAAATTACCGTTCTATAAAAGAAAAAAATGACGGCGTTCTAATGTCGTCATCCTGAGCGATCCTAAAGGACTGCTTCGCCGAGCGAAGGATCTAGCGAGATCCTTCGGCCCTACGGGCCTCAGGATGACTAACTGGAGGATACTCTATGAATTTTCCAAAAGAATTGCGTTATACCAAAACCCATGAATGGGCGCGCAAAGAGGGAAGCAAAGTCACGGTCGGCATTACCGACTATGCCCAAAAAGAAATTTCCGACGTCGTCTTTGTCGAAGTTCCCAAAATGGGCGTGACGGCTCAGGCCGGCAAGGCCGTGGCGGTGGTGGAATCCGTGAAAGCGGCCTTCGACATTTATGCGCCGGTTTCGGGAAAAGTGACCAAGGTCAATGCGGATCTCGAAAATGAACCGGGCATTGTGAACGAAGATTGCTACGGCCGCGGCTGGTTTTTTGAAATGGAAATTTCGGCTCCCCAGGATTGGGAAAATTTGATGACCGTCGAACAATACGAAGCCCATATCAAACAAAATGTTAAATAAGGATCCCATGCATTATCATCCCATGACCGAAGATGACAAGCGCCAAATGCTGGCGGAAATCGGCGCTTCCTCGTTTGAGGATTTGCTTAAAGGTATTCCCAAGTCCCTTCGTAATGCCAAAATGGAAATCCCGGAAGGCTTGAGTGAAATCGAAATTCAACGCCTTTTAAAAGACCTTGGCAATGCCAATGCCACGGCGCGGGATTATTTGTCATATCTCGGCGGGGGAAGCTACGAACATTTTATTCCGAGCGCGGTGGCGCAAATCACCGGCCGCCAGGAATTTTACACGGCTTACACCCCTTATCAGCCGGAAGCCTCCCAAGGGACTCTTCAGGCCATTTATGAATTTCAAAGTTTGATCACCGAACTTACGGGCCTCGATATTTCCAACGCCTCGCATTATGACGGCTCCACCAGCATGGCTGAAGCCGCGCTTCTTGCGCTTCGTCATACGGACCGCACCAAAATTTTAGTGGCGCGTTCGGTTCATCCGCATTACCGCCAGGTGTTGAAAACCTATCTTGAAGGAACGCATTTTGAAATCGAAGAATTTGATTTTCAACCGGACAAAACTTTCAATCGCCAGGATTTTTCCGAGAAGATCAAAGAAAATGTTGCCGGCGCTATTTTTCAAACTCCGAATTTCTTCGGCGTCGTGGAAAATCTGGAAGGCATCAGCGAAGAATTGCATGCGCAAGGAGCACTTTTAATTCTTGTCGGACATCCTTTGGCCATGACGGTTTTTAAATCTCCGGGGGAATGGGGAGCCGACGTGGCTTGCGGAGAAGGACAGCCGCTCGGAATTCCGCTTCAATTCGGAGGGCCATATCTGGGCTATTTTTCTACCACACGGGCACTCATGCGCCGAATTCCCGGCAGGCTTTGCGGCCTGACCCAGGATTCCGAAGGCCGGCGTGCCTTTGCTCTGACGCTTCAGGCCCGCGAGCAGCATATTCGCCGGGAACGCGCGGCTTCGAATATTTGCACCAATCAAGCCCTTTGTGCCCTTGCCGCGTGCGCTTATATGACTTTACTCGGTAAAGAAGGCATGCGCGAAGTCGGCGAGCTTAATCTTGACCGCGCCAATTATCTGCGTCAGAAAATCAGCGAACTCAAAGGCTATACCGTCGATTCAAAAACGACTATTTTCAATGAATTCACCGTTAAAAGCCAAAAACCCTACGCGGAAATTCAGGAAAAATTAAAAGCCAAAAAAATCCTGCCCGGAATCGATCTGGCTGGGTTTTATCCTCAAATGGAAAATCATTTTCTGGTGGCGGCAACAGAAACAAAAACCAAGGAAGACCTGGACCGCTTGGTGGAGGGCCTTTCTCAATGTTAATTTCTAAAGATACACGCCTCAGTTTTGAGAAAAGCCGTCCCGGAAGGCGCGGGGCAAAACTTCCAAAAGATCGCTTGTCAAAATACTCGACGTCGAGTATTTTGCCCGAAGAGCTAAAACGCAAGCGCCCGCTTGTCTTTCCCGAGCTTACCGAACCCGAGATCATCCGTCATTTTGTGAATCTTTCGAAAAAGAACTTTTCCATCGACACTCATTTTTATCCTTTGGGAAGCTGCACTATGAAATACAATCCCAAAATCAATGAATGGGCGGCGGCCTTGGAAAATTTTGCCACGGTTCATCCGCTTCAGCCGGCCGACACGGCGCAGGGTTTCCTCCGCATTTTTTATGAATTGGAACAATACCTGAAACAAATGACGGGCATGGACCGGTTTACGCTTCAGCCAGCCGCCGGCGCGCACGGAGAGCTCACCGGCATGATGCTGGTGCACGCTTATCATGAACGCCGGGGCGAAATTAAACGCCGTAAAGTGCTTGTGCCGGATTCAAGCCACGGAACCAATCCCGCCAGTGCGGCACTTTTGGGCTATCACGTGGTGGAACTTAAATCCAATGCCCGCGGACGTGTGGACATCGAAACCTTGGAAAAACATTTGGACGATGAAACCGCCTGCCTCATGCTCACCAATCCCAATACCTTGGGGCTTTTTGAAGAAGAAATTCTGGAAATTACCAAGCGCGTTCATCAAAAAGGGGCGTTGCTTTATTATGACGGCGCGAATATGAATGCCCTTTTGGGAGTGGCGCGTCCGGGAGATATGGGATTTGATATTGTGCATCTGAATCTTCATAAAACTTTTTCCACACCTCATGGCGGCGGCGGTCCGGGGGCCGGTCCGGTAGGCGTTAAAAAAGAACTCATTTCTTATCTGCCGCTTCCGCTGGTGGAGAAAAAAGGCGAAACCTATTTCTGGCTGGAACGGAGCGAACAATCCATCGGCCGGGTTAAATCATTTCATGGCAACACGGGAATGCTGCTGAGGGCCTATGTTTATATTCGCACGCTCGGGCTTTCAGGATTAAAACAAGTGAGCGAAGACGCCATTTTGAATGCCAATTATCTGAAAGAAAAACTTAAAAACGTTTTTCCGGTTGCCATCGATGAACCCTGCATGCATGAATTCGTGCTTTCGCTCAAAAACGGACGCATGCACGGCGTTCATGCCGGCGATGTCGGCAAAAGGCTGCTCGATTATGGGTATCACGCCCCTACGGTTCATTTTCCGCTGGTGGTGGAAGAAGCCCTGATGATCGAGCCGACCGAAACGGAAAGCCGTGAGACCCTCGATCAATTTATCGAAGCCATGAAACAAATTGCTCAGGAAATTGAGAGCGATCCCGAAAAGGTCAAATCGGCTCCGCATACGCTTCCCATACGCCGGCCCGACGAAGTCCTGGCGGCAAGAAAACCCATTTTGTCTTACCGGGATCAAATGCGGGAGAAAATCCTTCAAGCCGAAGGCGTTCAAAGTTGACGTGGCTTTTATATCCCACGATCAGCGCGCCCATGCCGTTTCAAATGGCGCTCGACGAAATCCTCTTCCGGCGCATGGAAAATCAGACGGAATCATCACCCGTTCTGCGCTTTTATTTTTCCTCCGAGCCTTGGGTGACAGTTGGATTCTCTCATCGCAACGGAACCCAAAAGGGGCCAGGCCCCTCGGTGCCAGGCTTCTGCCGGCGAATTACGGGCGGCGGGCTGGTGCGCCACGGCCGCGATTTGATTTTCTCTCTTCTGGCCAAAAAATCGGACGATGAATCTTTCAAATCCGTGCGAATTAGTTATTGGAAAATTCATGAAGCCGTAAAAGCCGGATTAGAAGGTGTGGGCAAACTTCCGCGATTTTACCGTTGTGATGAAAATCTTCCTAAGGGGCAAGACTGTTTTCAATTTCCTATTGCCACCGATCTTGCGGTGGGGGAGCAAAAGGCAGCGGGTGGTGCGCAAAAGCGTTCGGCCGGGACCTTGCTTCATCAGGAATCCGTTCAATGGAAGGCTATGCCGGATCCCGAAACCTTGATTCCGCCTTTAAAATCGGGATTTGAGAAAATTTTCAAAATTAAGCTTACGCCTTCGAATGTCGACCCGGCCCTTTTGGCGGAGGCGGAAAAACTTGCGAAAGAAAAATATTTCTCGTCATCCTGAGGTCCTAAGGACCGAAGGATCTCGTTTGAGATTCTTCGCCCTCCTTCGGGGGCTCAGCCCATGACTCTCATTAAATTTATTAATGGGAAGTCAGGGCAGTCCTTTAGGGCAGAATGACGAAGAAGAGGAATTCATGAAAGAGCTTGAGAGTTTCTTAAATAAAATTGAAAAAGTCATGAAGGCCAATGCCCAGTATAAATTCGAGGCCTATAGCTTTGTCATGGCAGCGCTTCATCATACGGTCTCCAAATTTTCCAAGCCCCGGCATGTGACCGGCCGCGAGCTCCTGGAAGGAATTCGCGATTATGCCCTGGATCAGTACGGCCCCTTGGCCCGCACCGTTCTCAGTCACTGGGGCATTAAGAAAACCCAGGATTTCGGTCATATTGTATTTGCGCTGGTGGAAGTCGGGATTTTGCGCAAACAAGCAGAGGATAAGCTGGAAGATTTCAATAATGTGTATGATTTTAAAGACGCCTTTGACAAAGGGTATAAAATCAAAGACGAATAATGTCCAACATCCTTTCCAACCTCAATCCTGCTCAAAAAGAAGCCGTCGCTTGGCCGGCCGAGAAGCCTCTGCTTATTATTGCCGGCGCCGGAAGCGGGAAAACCCGTATTCTGACTCACCGCATTGCTTATTTGATTTCCCAAGGAGTTCCGGCCTTTACCATTTTGGGTGTGACCTTTACCAATAAAGCTGCCGGCGAAATGAAAGCGCGCGTGCAAAAACTCGTTCAGCATGATGTTTGGGTTTCCACGTTTCATTCCACTTGCCTCAGGATTTTGCGCATGGACGGCGCCGCCATTGAAATTGATCCCCGTTTTACGATTTATGATGAACAGGACCAGCTGACGCTCATCAAGGAATGCATCAAAGAGCTTAATTTTAACGAGAAACAAGTTCATCCCAAAGGGGTGCGCGAAAGAATTCAGCGTTACAAAGATTATCTGGAAACTTCATATCAGGTCATGGAAAAAGCCACGGATTGGTATGAGGAGAATCTCGCCAAGGTTTATCAGCTTTATGAAGAAAAACTGATCAAGCTGAAGGCTTTGGACTTCGGCGATTTGATTATGAAAACCGTGGCCCTCTTGGACCGGCGTCCCGAAATTTTGAGAACCTGGCAGGACCGCTTTCAGCATGTTTTGATTGATGAATATCAGGACACCAATCATGCCCAGTACCGTCTGATCAAGCTTTTGGCGCAGGCCCGCCGCCAAATTACCGTGGTGGGAGATCCGGATCAGTCGATTTATGCCTGGCGGGGAGCGGACATCAAAAATATTCTGAATTTCGAAAAGGATTATCCGGATTCGGGCATGATCAAAATGGAACAAAACTATCGCTCCACCGAAGTGATTCTCGATGCCGCCAACGAACTCATTAAACGCAATCAAATGCGCAAACCCAAGGCCTTATGGACCGAACGGCGCGGTGGTGAGCAAATTTCCCTGGTCCAAACCGTGGATGAAAAAGAAGAAGCCCTTTATGTGACCAATCAAATTATGGCCCATTGCCGGGAAGGAAAAACCCTGGCCGATCAGGTGATATTTTACCGGGTTCATGCCCAGTCGCGCGTAATTGAAGATCATCTGCGAAGGGCGAAAATCCCTTATAAAATCGTGGGCGGCGTGTGTTTTTATGACCGGCGCGAAATTAAAGATTTGATCGCTTACCTGCGAGTGATTGTGAATCCTCACGATGAACTCAGCCTTAAGAGAATTATCAATGTCCCAACGAGGGGAATCGGCAAAAAGGCGATGGAAACCTTGGAAGAAAATGCGAGAAAATTAAATATCAGTTTTGATGAGGCCTTGAAAACTTCTTCCAAGCTCGACTTAACGCCTAAAACTCAAAAATCCCTGCAAAACTTTTATTCCATGCTTGAATCCTTACGCAAAGAACAAAATCACTTAAGCGTGGAAGAAATTCTCCGCAAGGTTTTGGAAAAAACCGGCTATATCGAATCCCTTGAAGCGGAAAAAACCATTGAGGCCCAAAGCCGGATTGAAAATATCGAGGAATTTTTCAGCGTGATTGAGGATTTTTCCGCCGGCGCAGGAACCGCCAAATTAGAATCTTTTCTCGAATCCATTTCGCTCGTCACGGATCTCGATACTTGGGAAAGCGGCACCAATGTTTTAACCCTGATGACTTTTCATACCGCCAAGGGCCTGGAATTTCCCATTGTCTACATGATCGGTATGGAAGAGGGAATTTTCCCCAACGTGAATGCCTATTCCGACACGCTCGAGGATTTAGAAGAAGAAAGACGCCTTTGCTATGTTGGGATCACGCGGGCCAAGAATAAACTTCACATGACTTTTGCCAGCCACCGGCTGCTTTACGGCAGCATTCAGCACAATTTGCCTTCCCGTTTTCTTGCCGAAATCCCTTCGGCCCTCTTTCAAGCCTCCTCGCTGGGTTCTGCCGGCTATTTTAAGGAATACCCCTCGGAAGATCCCCTGAGTGATGACGATATAAGTATCGATTTTGAAGATGATGAACCTACCAAATCTATCTCCTTTGAATAGAATAAGTTAGATCGATTTCATAAAAAATTTAAATCGGTTTGAAATTCTTAATTCTATAGTGTATCTTCTTAATACTAAACGGATTTAAAAAGACTTAAATCTAAGGCCAACTATGACTAAGACATTCCAAAAGATAGTCAGCGCGGGGACTATATTCTTCTTTTTGGCCACGAATACGGTTTGGGGAATGCCTCAAGCGGGCATTGAAGTCTTTACCCAACGAGAAACGCCCGGGTTTTTTCACATCGAAATCCCCGAAAATCTTGCTTCCTTGGAAGAAATTTATGAAGCCCCGGCCAAACCTGATCCGCGGCTGATTCTTCACATCCAAAACGCCCACGGCAATTACGAAGCCCAAACCAAAATCAAGGACCTCCTCGATTACCTTTATAAGACCTATGGCTTCAAACTCATTTTTGTGGAAGGCGCGGCGGAGCAGTTAAACGCGGAATACCTCAAACTCTTTCCCGATGCCGAGCGAAATAATCAATTGGCCGATTCTTTGGCCCAAAAAGGGGAACTCACCGGGTCCGAGCTTTATCTCATGGACGCGCCCTCCGATGTGCGCGCGGTGGGTATTGAAAAAACCGATCTTTACCGCGCCAATTATGAGGCCTTCAAAAAAGTTTACGCAGTAAAATCTGATTCCGATAATTTTCTGGCGGGTATTAATGCTAAGCTTGAAAGACTTGCCTCACGGTTTTATTCGCCGGAAGCAAGGCGCCTACTTTCCGAATGGACAAAATTCGAAGAGGGGCACCGCGATTTTCTTCCTTATGCCAAACGCCTGGCGCTGGACGCCAAAAAAATCCTCAATCTCGATTTAGAAAGTATTTTTGCCCAAGTCGAATGGCCCCAGATGACACGCCTTCTTGTCCTACAATCCATGGAAACGGACTTAAACCGCAGCGAAGCGCTGAAAGAAAAAACCAAACTTCTCGAATTTTTAAAGTCCAAACAGGTTTCCAAATCTATTTTGGAGTCTATCGAGACCTTTGAAGAGAAAAAAATCACCATGAACCGTGTTTCCATGGATGAACAGGCTTACCGGAATTCCCCGCGCTATTTGCTCGAACGTCTGGTGGGGGAAGCCGGGCCCAAAGGTTTTTATTTTCATGATTACCCGGCCTTCAGCCTTTACGCCGGGTATTTGATCCTCAAGAGTGAACTCGATTCCCGGAACCTTTTTAAGGAAATCGAACTGGTTTTCGACAAAATCCTCACGGAAGTCACAAAAACCGAGCTGGAAAAAAACCTTCTCGAACTTTACCGCGACGAAAAACTTTTGACCAAGCTTCTGCATTTGGAACTTACCCGCGATGACTGGCAGCGTTCGCTTTACCGGCGCGACTGGATCAAACCGGAGACCATGACAAGGCGCATTCAGCATCTCGAAAAAGGCAATATCTCTATCGATATGCTGAAAGAACCCGAAGACAAAGAAGTAAAACCCATTTCCGAAATTTTCGATACGGCCTTTAAATTTTATGACCTGGCCCGCGAGCGTGAATCGGTGTTCTATCAAACCATGCGCGAAACCATGGCCAGCCAAAAGGCCGAAAAGGCCGTGCTCATCACCGGAGGTTTTCATACCGACGGTCTCATGGAACTTTTCCGCCAGGATGAAGTCAGCTTTGGCATTCTCATGCCGCGCCTGGCGCAAAAACCCGAAAACGACAATTACATCGCCACCATGATGGAAACCCATCAAACCCTATTCGACATTGCCAATATTGAAATGGCGCAATTAATCCAACGTTCGGAAACTCGTGTTGGACAAGGAACAAATGCACGTGCCGAAGTGAGAAATATGGTGGATGCGGTTCTAGAAACTTATAGCCGTTCGCCGAATACCAACCTTGAAGACTTGGGATCTGTTTTAACTCACGTGAATGGTTCAGCCTATGCACAGGACCGTGGTTTGGAATTCCAAGAGACTCGCTCCGAATCGCGCCGCAACACTTATCAGGTCGCTCAAAAAGGGGAAAGCGAAGTCTTATTACTGAATGCTTCTGAAACGCCTAAAGGTGTGGCCTTTTCCGCTCTTCGTTCCGAAACGCGGATGAAAGTGGGTGATACCGCAGTGATTGTGGGAGGAAAACTTAATGAGAGTATGAAAAAGCTTGGCGGCCAACTCAAATCTCTTCCCACTTCCACCGTCCGCTCCGAAGGACGTGCCGCAAAACAAAAGGCCGGAAAACCTCAAACGCAAATCAAGGGAAAAGCGCTAAGGGATTTGAATGAAAATGTGGGAGCCTTAGTTCTAGCATATTTGCCCCAACCCTTAAATTGGTTTAGGCCGAATGGCGAGCTTGCAGCAGTCACGGACCCATATTCAAACGTGAGAAAGGCTGCTGAAAAAAGAACGCTGATCAAAGCGGGCGCACCCGATAATGTTGCAGAACAGCTGGTACAGTTAGCCGAATTTTTTGCGAATAAGACAAAGATACAAGTTCTTGCTCCTTTGTCGCTCGCTGTAAGTGAATCGTTCGTTGAAGAAATCATGTCACCCCGCTCCGAAGCGCGGATATCGGATACTGAATCCCTTCTAAAAATTCACAGGGTGTTGAGGGACGATCGCAATAAGCTTGGAGAACGGGACGGATCAAATATAACACTTAATGGTAACGTTTATCCTTTGATAAAGTTTGTGAGTTATGTGGAATCCCTAGAATATCTGTCGCTGAAAAATCTCGGGATACTCATAAGGAGTATTACCGAAAATCAACCTATACCAGAACGTGAGAGAGAGCCTTTCTACTTGGATTACTCCAAATTGGATAAGCAGGGGAATGTGCGTCCGATTTTCCGCGATATTTTGATTGAAGCGATGAAGGCCGCCCGCTCCGAAGCGCGGAGTTTTTTTGAATATTTAGATAGGGCTGAAGATTTTGCGGAAGGGCAGATGAATACTTTAACGGCTGTTGCGGGACGCAACGTCGGGTTTCTTATAAATATTTTAGAGTCTCAATACTTTTTGATCGCCGCGGTTTACTTCCCCATGTTTGTAGGCATGACGGCAATAAATTTTACGATGGATTTGATCGTAAGCCTCGTCGATCGTAACTTCCCCATCAAAGATCCAAAGATCGTTGAAACATTTGCGAAAACCGTTACCTCACATCCTGGCATTAAGCGTTTCAAACCCATTTTGCAAAAAAGCGGAACGCCGCTTGCTGATTTTGCCAAAATAACCATCGTCCATCCTAATGATCCGGCAAAGAAATTTATTTTCGAAATCTATTTTGATGCTTCCGGAGAAGGAAATTATCAAGTTTTGCTTTATTACATGGAAGGGGACAATTCCAAAATAGAAATCGAGAGAGGTTTCCTTCGCACGTCGAGTATGGGCGAGGATGTTCAAGCAAGGGCTGATCGTTTAATCTCAGACCTCAAAGAAAATCCGCAATGGAAGGAATTTAAGCAAGCCTTGCCCCGCTCCGAAGTGCGGAGTGTAAAGTCAGAAAAATGGACAGCAGAGAAACAAATGGGGAAAGATTTTAATGCGAGCGTTTCCGGCGGCTTAAGAAGTGATAGACAATCCCTATTAGGGCCATTATGGACAGGGTTACAAGAATCTCCATTTTATTCACTCCTTTCTTGGCGGTTGTCCGAAGGATACAGCAGAATAGCCAGCGTAACAAGGAGAATCATGGAAAACACTAATCCGATTTTCCAGGGTAACGAAAATTCGCCAAATAGCCGTGTTGCGAGTCCTGCAGTTCCGATGAACTGGCTATATGTCATGGCAATATCAGGAAAACTTAACGTAGCCTCTTTTTCCCGCTCCGAAGCGCGGGCATCACGTTTGGGAGACGATTTTGCTTCGACGCCGGCGGGGGAAAAGGAGCCGGTTACCTTTTATCTGCGGCAAGATAATCATTTAGAACTTGGACGTGATGAACATGGATTTGCCTGGGGAGAGGTGGCGTTCCATCTTGATGAAAAGAGAAATATTGAAGCGTTACGAAAGGTTTTAGAATTAGCCAAAGTAAATCTTGACCGCCTTGCTTTTCCTTCCGAGGAAACTCCCCGTTTGATTATGGCCGTGGATCCTGAAGATAGAACCTATTTCCCAGGAATATTGTTTTTTCATCTTCCTTCCAAAAAATATTACATCATAGATTTTCTCGGTAGTCCCGGAGAGAAACCCGGCACTTACGATTTCGTCGTTCCTTATATGGGATATTTTGGCCGTGTTGCCATGGTCAGAGATAAATCGGTCCGCGTTAACGCTGAAGATTTTATTTCCTTACCAGCAAAGGTTGAATTTATCTTGAATCCCGAAGGGCGTATGGCAAATGAAGACGCAAGACTGCTCATTCAACCCATCGGCCTGGATAGCCGGGGAGAATCTAAAGCGCTTGATCCGGATATAGCCCTCATTGAAGATGCTTTTCAAAGATTAGAGCGTCTTACAAGAGAAAACATTTTAACGGACGACGATCAGAGGACAATTAATCGCGCAGTTTTTCCCATTCGTTACGCTTTAGGCTTAGATCATATAAATTTCGATCCTGACAAAAGTCAATTGGACATAATAGAGAATATCCTGATTGATAAGTCTGAGCGAAGTAAAATCATCGAAGGCTTCCAAGCATGGGAGAGATTAATCAGTACGAATCGTCCACTGGCAAAAAACTACTTGATGCGTTTCAATAGCCGCTCCGAAACGCGCGCTCCTGTCCCCGGCACCTACTGGATGGCGCCTCATATCAAAATTCATGACACACAAACGATTGCGCCTGACGGGGAGTTGGCTCTGCTGGGATCGTATGAAGTCCTCGAACTTGAGAATGCGGATGTGATGGCCAGGGGCCTCGGACTCGATTTGCAAGGCGACATCGAAGCTTTTGTTGGCGTATGGAAGACGAAGGAAAGAATTCGCCAACCGCTTTTCCTTCAAGTTTTTTCCGGTCCTTCAACGAATCAGCGAGCATATTCTTTTTACGCGGACCCGGGAACCTACGATGAAAACATCATGAATTCTTTTTTTACTCATTTTCCTGATGCCGACAGTAATGCTGTCAATGTGTTAAGGATGATGCGGATGCTCGTTAGCGGCCAAATATCCCTCAATCGAGCTAAAGTGGCGGCGGAGGGAAATCATGTCGGGGGAATGACTATTGAAACTACCGGATGGATTCACTCCTTTGTGGACCATGATTCCGAAATCACTTTGGGGCTCGATGTGGAAAAGGATTCCGAGGTCAAAGAGGAAGAGACTCATTTCACATTAGATGATTTTACCATCGCCCGAAAAGAAACTTATGACTCCTCATTGAAACCATTTGATGGCGGCAAAGGACAATTCCGTTATCGCGCGCTCTATTTTTCAAATAGCGACGCCGCAGATATTGCCGAATTTTTAGAACTTAGTCCCTTAAAGGCCGAAGCCGTGCTTGTTTTTTGGAATGATCATCAAGGTCATGATATTCCGTTGTTTTTGCAGATTACGACGGGTGATGCCGACCAAAAAACCGGATATTTCTTTAATATTGCGAATCCTGATTATATTAAACATTTTGGGACGCTTTTTTTCGATGAAAGAAGTTTGTCCCAATTAGTTGGGGCCGTTAAGACGGCTAATCCCAAATCGTCACCCGCAACGCTTTGGAGAAACGATTTTAATTTGAGCCGTGCGAGAACAGAAACCCCGGACGCCCTGAATGCTTTTTCCCTGCAGAAGAGGGGAAATCTTACTCAACTCGATTTAGGCGATGGCCGCTCCATCAATGACCTTAAAGCGGGAGATAATCTCCCTAAAATAGGCATAGTCCTTTTGAAACCCCGCTCCGAAACGCGGGCAGACAAAGCATGGCCCAGTCAGGACGAATTGCAGAGCCAGCTTGCCAAGTCGGGGCTGGAACGTTTCCAAGCAAATTTTGAAAGTTATGATGAAGAAAAAATACGATATCTTTTAGAAATGATTAGACGGATTGCTCAATCGGGAGTGATGGATGCTGATGTGGTTGATGTCGTTGTCGGAATTTTGAGAGCAGAAAAGCCAAACTATGAACGGTTGCCAGGAATTTCTATTTTGGCCGATGATGTCATCATTAATTCGCTTCTCCCATTAACTCTAGAAGGAAGGCAAGAGCTTGAACGTAGAGAAAGTAAACGTACTGAAAATTTATTAACCACTCTAGGGTTGCATTATATAGTAGCTGATGATCATTCGCTCTCAAGGCATGTACTCGTACAATTGTTTGATAAAGACCCGGGGCGGAGAGGATTTGTAAGAGACAGAATTGATGGGATGACGTTAGAAGAAATCGGAGTCTTCAGAGAATGGCTAAACGCAAAAATGCTTACCCGAATACACCGCCATCTCAAAGAGCATCCCAATGATCGCGATGCCGTTTCAATGGCCATAGTATTGGGAGAGATAAGCCAGTCCGCCAGGTGGTTGAACAAAAGACTTAAACGAAGCGTTCTTAAACAATATGAATCAGATTTGAATTCTGACGCGCTCCAAACCCGTTTGACCGCGACAGCTTTCTTTGCCCACTATTCACGAAAAGGTTTTACGGATCGTCCCGAGTTTATTGCTCAATTAAAAAAGATGGTTGAAGATAGCAGGGAGGATGGAAAAGTAAGGGAGTATGCGTTTCGTGCACTGGGCCGTAATTTTCATGCGGTCGAGACTTCCTTTTTTGAGGAATATTTTTCCGAGGAAGACATATCGGAAAGATCTCTGGCTTATCGAGGAAATGGGGAATTGATAAACAGAATCATCGAAGAATTTTTCCCTCAAACTGCTTTGCGTAAGCAGCTGATTTACAGTCGGCAGATTTTTATTGTCGCCATATTTTTAGAAAACGCAATCGATCCGAGATTCATAAAACAAGAGCCGGCTGATATTCGCATAAGCCAAGCTTCAAACTTTGCTGAGCTTTATGAAATCGTGACGGGAGAGCGTATTAATTTGGTGGTGGCTGCGGAAAAAATTGTCGCTCTTGCCAACAAAATCAGCTCAGAATCCCGCTCCGAAGCGCGGGCAATGGCGACAGGAGCCATATGGAGCAAGGAAGATTTGGATCTTGAATTGAAAAATTATGGTTCCGCCGGCATGCCTGTTTCGGGCGGAATGGAAGGGCATTGGAATATCTATACCCAAATCGTTGGCAACAGAGCCGTGAGTATTGAGGAATATCTGCGGCATGACGGAAGTACTGCTGTGCGCCAATCGATAACTGCAAGAGTCCGGGAATGGAATGGCAGCGATTTTTTGAATGGCAAAATTCTTGCTGAAATGCCTCTTAGTCAGAATCGTTTCTATTCGGGCGGTTTAAATCATATTCCGCAAGAAGCCCCCAAAATTATTCGTAAAATGGCTGAAGCCTTGGAAAACGGGCAAGAATTAAAAGAAGTTTTAGCTTTAGCTCACCAAGATGTTCAAGATGTTCGTCAAAAAGAAAATTATTTGGGCAAGTTAGGGTCTCCTTTCTACCATATTGATAGCGCCTTAGAGAATGAAGGGGCAGGGGCCAGACTCGTTGATGTCGTCGTAAAGGCTTTAGGAAAAAAGGAAATACGATCTCCTAACCCTAAGTTGATTGAAAATTATTTGAGGGAAATTTTGCCGCTAGAATTCGATGCCGACCTTCGTCCCATTAGCGACGCCGCTATTAAACGCTTCAACGCCGCCCGCTCCGAAACGCGCGATAGAAAGGAAATTTTACATCTCAACCAGTCGACAAAAATAGGCGCTATGGAACTGAAAGTTTTTGCCATCGGCCAGCATAAGAATAAAGGCTACCGGCGTGATGATGATAAGTCGTGGCCGCTTAACGATGAAAGATTTGCAATGCTTAGTATCTCAGATACAGGAGTACCGATCTTCTCTTCTGAGGAATATGATGAATATGTAGAACAAGCTAGAAGGGCAGATTCAAACGCCTCAATTTTTTCTCCTGATTTTTTGAAAGCATTATCCTCGCTCCGGTCCCCGCATAAAGATTCGTTATCAATGAAAATTGCCGATGGATATGAAATTATCATTGGAAATTCGTTAACAAAATATCAAAACATCGTTATCGGAGTGCGTATTAATGAAAAAAATGAGGTTGAATTAGAAATTCGCGAGCCTTTAACCCGCTCCGAAACGCGAATGGAAGAAGAGGAAGTGACATTAACATTTCCAAAAGGCGAATCGTCAGTGAATCATTCTTTCGGAGAACATTATCGCCTTGAAGTTAGTTGGAGCGCCTTAAGCGAGTTTGAAGTGAATGTGCAAATTGTTGATTCTGGTAATTCTTATGAGACGTCCGTCGCAAGATCTATCGGTGCCGGACAAACTGTATTCAGTAATTCGGAAGCCGTAACGGCCACACTCTTAGAGCTGAATCGTACAAATCGTACGGTCAGATTTAAAATTAGACGCTCCGAAACGCGGATGGTTTCAGCCGGATCCGGAAGCCGGGTCCTGAATGATCAAACGGTGCTGGAATTTCTGCGCGGGCTTCAATCGGTAGATATTCATGAAATCAATAAGAGATACAATCAGCATCCCGAAGCTGCAGTCTCGTTTTCTTTATCTCACAGTAGTGATCATGGTCTTGTTAAGAATCAAACCGTTGCGGTTCATAGGACAAATGAAACGCCTTATATGGAGGATGCCCTCGTTCTTGACACGGGCGTTTATAAAATTCCAATTGAGCTTGTTCAGGCTTTGTCGGATGTGCAAACAGAAACACGTTATGAGAATGTGGATATTCACATTCATTCGGCTCTTATTCCAAAAGATGAAAAGGGGTTAGAAGCTGACACAGGTTTGGGATGGATCCTTAAAAATATCAGAACCGTTGTTCCAAGTTTGATTGAAATATCAAGAATGAGAACCCGTGAGCCTTGGAGAAAGGCTTATGTTCTTTCAGGAACCGGCATATATCTCCGGATTGGTAGCAGGGAAAATAGACTTTTCATTACTCTCACTACTTTTGAAGCGATTGAAAAACAGGATGCACAATCGGGGCACAGGCCTGTTAAAAATAGGCAAATCAGTCAAATCACCAAGGACGATTTGACGCGTTTTCGTTCCGACAGGGAACCTTTTGAACCTGTCCTATTGGATAGCAAGTTTTTTGATAACAATTTCCGGTTAATGTCAAAATTCAAACCCCAGCTCATTTGGGCTTTGGATATGATTGGCGAGATTGATAGCGGCCCCAATAGTGACAAGCTTAAGCAACGGTGGTCAAATAAACTTCGTGAAGTTGAGGTGAACATCAAAGACCTTCTGCACGCAGCAGGAGAGCCTGGGCCCGTGGAACCTCAAAACGTAAATAATGTCCTTCTGAGTTTTGTCAGTGCAGAAGATGTTGCATCGTCGGAACATCTGATCGAATACTTAAGGGAAAAAGGCTATACCCATATCGTCCCTTCAGTTATTGAGTTTTTGAATGCCATTTCTCGAAGAGCCGCAGAGTTTCTTCCTCGCTCCGAAACGCGGATGAGTTCAAGATGGAACATCTTTATGTCGGCTTTATTTAGTGCAGCGGGGTTGATGATGCAATCGACTCCTTCCGCTTCTTTGCCGACATTCTCGCCGCCGCCGTCACGGCAAATGCCTGTAGTTCCGCCTCCGCCTCCGCAAAATCAAAAACCTGCTGAGTCCGTTACGGTGCCCGCGCCCGTTGCCGTGGATGGTCCGGAGTATGTTCCGCCGCCCCAACCGGCAGGTGCTCCTTCTGATAAGCCATTGGCTAAAGAAGCCGGTGAACCGTTTCTTCCTCTCCAAACGTTTGAAGGACATACAAACGCCATTGAAGCCATTGCGATTTCACCCGATGGCGAAATAATGATAACCGGAAGCCGGGATGGAAGTGCTCGTGTCTGGAATATTAACTCCGGCAAATCGTTATGGGTTTTAAATCCTAACCCTGAAAGAGGAATTTACACAGTTGCTTTTTCGCCTGACGGAAAAGAAATTCTTACGGCGGGCAATGACAATAAAGTTCATGTTTGGGATATCAAATCACAGAAATTAGTAAAAACTTTAGAAGTTTCCGAATGGGTTCTTTCCGCGGTATTTTCTCCGGACGGGAAACAAATCGTGACGGGAAGCTGGGATGCTACGAAAGGAAAAGGCTCTGTACAAGTTTGGGATAAAACTTCGGGAAAGCTAGTGCGAAGTCTCGAACTACCCGCCGAGGCCCAAGGTGCAACGGTTGTCATATTTTCTCCGGACGGTAAACAAATCATTACGGGTAGCTGGGATGGAATGGTTCGTGTTTGGGATAACGCTTTGGGAAAGCTTCAAAAAACTCTGGTGCATAGTCCTAATACCGCGGAAGAAAAAGAGTGGGTAACTTCGATTGCCTTTTCACCGGATGGCAAGCAAATGGCTACGGCGGGGACGGATAAAATCGCCAGAATTTGGAATTGGAATACAAGGCTTGTATCGAACCTTATTCAATCGCCGAGTGAAATTCAATCTGTAGTTTTCTCTTCAGACGGTAAAGAAGTGATTACCGGGGGTTGGGATGGATCGGCCCGCGTTTGGGAGCCTGTTTCTGGACAGCAAATGGACGTATTGTCCGGAAGACAGGGGCAAACTAAAGTAGCCGTTACACCGGACAGAAAAAGAATTATCACCGGCCATCGCGATGGCACGGTCAAACTTTGGCTCCGCTCCGAAATACGCACAGATAGAATTAGCAGATTAGAAGATCTTGTTCGGGAAGCCGACGAGCTTGTTCTAAGCGATGATCCGTATCGTTTACCAGAATTGAAAGCCGAAGTTTTAAAAGAATTGAAAGCGCTCGATCACGAAGAGATTCCTTCCGAACCAAGTTTATTTGATAGGTTTTTAAAAGTTTTGGTAGCAATTTCTCTCGTTTTCCCGACTGATGTTTCAGATGCAGAAGCTTCCAGCCTTACTAATATCGATCCATCATTAAGCGCGCAATCGATATTACTTTTGGCCTTTGCCGAGCTAGAATTAGAAGCGGCTGCGGATGGTGTATCAATAAAACAAGAATTTTCTTTGGAACAAATTCACAAAGAATTGTTAAACCATAAAACCAAGTCAAATGCACTCAGATCTATTAAGAAGAGATTGCAGAAAGGGCAAAATATTGTTGTGGGACCATGGAAAAGCTTAGAGGATTTTCGTCGAATTCAAGAGGCTTTTCCCGGATTAGAGTTAGGGCTTAATAGTTTTCCTCAATCCGCAAACAATCCTCCCTTTGTGATTTTAAATGTTAGTGAAGAATCTGGATCTAGAAATATTTTTGATAATATCACTCCTTATAAGGGGCATACCCATCATTTTTTAGTTCCCTTGGAGCTAAGCTCTGAAGATGATGATTCAGCGAAAAATGGGGTTGGTGTTGATATTGATTCCCCTTACGGAGGTAAAACGAGTTTCGTTTTAGCTTTTGGTGATGATGGCCATGCTGAACTTGCTGTTTACTCACCTGAAAGACCTTTTTGGGTGATTGAACGCGATGATCAGCAAAAAATCGCACAAGAACTTTATAAATTTGGCGTGCTCGCATCTCCAAGCGTAAAGCGTTCTGAAACGCGAAGTGATACGACGGATAATGATGATGCGTGGACGACAGAAATGACAAATCTGGTGCATATGATTATTGAAGATCCTGCGCTTCTCGCGCTTCAGGCTACTTTTGATATCGACATAAATGGTTTTGATGGCGGATCCAATGTGATCGTTACTTTGCCTGTAGGCAAAGGGAAAGAGAAATCTATCATTAAAGTTCCGATCTATATTTTCCAACCTCAAGATCTTACAGCGCCCGGATGGAAAGATGCAG
The DNA here is from genome assembly GCA_016196565.1 of Candidatus Omnitrophota bacterium. Next base: position 23,978 of record JACPXK010000111.1, read on the forward strand.
CAAGGCAAGATGTTCAAAATAGTTTGAAATTTGTTTATGCGGTACATCGCCTCACTAATCCTGACATGCCATTGTTAACCTTATCGATTGGCGACAATCCTTCTGCAACTTTTCCAGAAGTGAGTGGTGACCCTATGAATCGTTTAGGGGATATTACAGTCGTGCTAGGTTCTATAAGGCAAACACTCACTCAGCTTGCTAAAAGCATGGCTCAAAAGTGTTCAGTTGGCCAAGCAGATTGCGTGAGTAATGCTTTTATGAAATTCGAAGGTCCAAATATCTTAATGTTCGTAGCTATTCTTCGTAAGATTTTTAGAAATTCTTCCGATAAGGAGGCAGACCAAAGAACGGAAGCAACCATTCTAAAACTTGTAGGTAGCTTGTTAGGTTTGAAAGCAAAAGATATGGAGCGGGGAGCAGCAATCGATCAAATGTTTCTGGGAGCGGAAGGAGAAATAGAAATAACCCGCTCCGAAGCGCGGGCGACTCCAATGGGATGGAACAAAATACCAAGTATGATTGTTAATACCTTGAGAGCCGGAGAAGGAGTTGTTCCCGGGAATAATGCTGTTTATTACATCAATACTAATGCGGAGAATATTTTGGCAGCAGCGGGCAAGGATTTATCCAAAGCTCAGCCGGTTACGAGGATAATTAAAAAAGGAGATATTAATGAAACGCAGCTCGAGAATCTCTTGACCGCTAAAGTGCCAGTGCGCAGGGAATACCGGCTATTTATGGGTTATGTGACGATCGGAAAAGAAAAAATCTATGCGTATATTATTGCTCCTCTGCGGCCATCGATCCTTCGAGGAAACCCGCGTGAATTTCAACCAAAGTCTGATGAAGATGTTTATATCACAACCCGTCATGAAGGAACGGACCAAATACAAACCATTGTGGAGTGGAGGACAGGTGTTTCTACGGGCCGTCCTAAAAGGAGAGAGGCCATTGAAGTGTTAACTGCCGGAGGAAGGGAAGATGCCGTCGCGATTCATGCGAAGATTTTACAAGGGGTGAGAACGAAGATCCGCGGCGAGGTTCAATCCATACTCATGGAAGGTGGGGGGAAGAAGATGGAGGTAGCGCCCGGCGTACGGCAGATCCGCCAGGCTAATTTAACATTCAAGGTAGAAACGTTTAAGGCGCATACTTCCGAAGAAACAGTGCGATTTGAATTCAGGCCTTTGGATGGAAAGAGTGAGCCCATAATCGTTCTTATAACGACAAAACAGCCTCTTATGGCTTCAAGAGTTGCGGCTGATCGGGATGACTTGCTTGCCAATGATCTTGTTAAAAAGATTGAAGCCCGAGAATTTGTTTGGGGCGACGATCGTCAGGCAAATATAACCACTCTTTCTAGTATCGTGGCTACTTTCTCTAAATTAGGGCCTATTGCCAGGATAATCCGCTCCGAAGCGCGTTGGTTGATGCGAGATTTGCCTCTGAACCAAACCATGAATATAGGAGACAGTGTCGCGGTAGCTTTAACAAAGGTTGGAAGCGAGAGAGTCCTTCGAATCAGTATTCCACCCGGAATGTCCATCGAGTGGCCTGAACGCTTGAACCCTGAGGGATCTTCTAACGATTCGACCTACGAATTTAAATTACGAAACATAGGGGTAAAAGATGATCAAATTATTGTAAACAGAAATATTTTGATCAAGGTTAATGAAGATTATAGTTCCAAGCGTATAAGTTTGGGAATTGATGCTCCAAGAAATCTTAAAATTTCTCACCCTGTAGCGATGGTAGAGACATCTAAACGCTCCGAAGCGCGCGAAATCGAGCCGGGCATTGCGGAGGGTCCGAATATTGATGTGCCATTGGGATTTAATGGCAAATTGCTTTTTTCTTTGGCGGGTAAATTATCGCCGCGGGGTGCCGTCACGGTTGTTTCTGCCTTGATCATTCCTTCCGCCGAAGCTTCCACTGAAGTACCAACTCAACGAGCGGAGGTCCGTGCTATGGCCTTGGCAGTCAGTGAAATTATAACTCCGGATTCTCTCCTGAATTTAAAACCGGTGATGGACCAATTCCCGGTCATTTTTAAGGCCGATGATTTGCCGGGCGCCGTTCAAATTGCCACAACCAGGGTGCCGGCCAGGGCGGAATTACGTTTTGTCGGCGCTTTGCTGGCGGCCAAGAGAAATCAATTGGTGGAATATACGATTGCCGGAGATGATCCACTGATGAGCGCTCAAGTCGAGGCAGCGTTGGCGGAGGCGCGCAGCGAATGGCAGGCGCTTTATGGAGATGATTTCCGCTCAAGATCGGAAACAAGTTATGTCGCGACGCCGCGTATGGCTAAGACGCTTCAACTTCGTATGCAAGCCTTGCCGCGTAAACTCCATCAGCGGCTTATCGATCAAGAAATTTCCGATGTGCCTAATGCGGGAGATTTGGCTCAAGAGAACGTTGTTTTATTGATTGAACCGGCTGCTAGGGAACTTACCCAATCCGTGGTGGTAATGACACGGGTACTTGAGAGCACGTTTACCGATGCTGATATGAAAGATCCTTTGATGATTATCGCCGAAAATTTTTCTGCGGTCACGCTTTCACGCCATACGGATCCCGCCAAAATTAATGAATTGACCCAATCTTCCATCAACCAAGTCAGCCGGTCCGACAACCGCTGGGTGACAACCGCCCAAATGAAGGCTTTAGCGGGCGTGATGAAAAAAGTGATGGAAGCCCTCAATCAAGTCCGCGTCCGGATCGCCGCGTAACCCAAAAGGGGCCAGGCCCCTCGGTGCCAGGCTTCTTTGCTTAAATTGCTTTCAATCGTGATTCCATCTTTTTTTGCGGCATCATGTCGCCCTGTACTTCCGCCACTTTAATTCCTTGAAGGTAAATCCGCTTGGCTTTTTCGAAATCTCCCAAACTTTCAAGTGCCATCCCGAGCCCTAAATAAGAAGACGTATGTTTGGGATCGACTTGAACCGCTTTTTCAAAAGTATCCACGGCCTCGCGCTTTTTGCCTGATTCCAAATAGGCATTTCCCAGACTGAAATAGCCGAGCACATCCTGAGGATCATATTCGATCACTTTTTTGAAACGCGCGATTTGGTCTTCGTAATTCACTTTCGGCATTTCCATTTTTTTGGCTTTAAGGTCCGCCTTCCAAGTTAGCCGGCGGGCTTCACCCTGTTCGTGTTCGGCCTCCAAAATCATGCCTTTGGCCACATAACAGCGTGAGAGATTGGTATGGGACATAATGGAATTGGGGTTCAAGACAATCCATTTTTTGATCACAGCAATGGCATCGTCGTATTTTTTTAAATTGTAGAGGATGACGGCGAGGGCTTCGTAGGCATCTTCAAAACCGGGAGAATCGGCGAGAACGCGATTTAATTTTTCAACCGCGGATTCATCTAGATTTTTTCGATGATCTTCGAGGGCTTCGTGATAAAGATCCATCGGTTATTCTTCGATCAAACCGAGCTTTTTCTTGCCTTCCTCACTGATTCGTTCGGGAGTCCAGGGGGGATTGAAAACCATTTGAATGTTGACTGTTTTAACGCCCAGTTTGGTGACGAGTTTTGCTTTGAGTGTGTCCGGAATGGCTTGGGCGGCAGGGCATGACTGGGAGGTGAGAGACATGCGTATGTTCACGGTGTTTTCTTCCGTTTCAACATCAATATCATAAATCAGGCCCAGGTCCCAGATATTGACCGGGATTTCGGGATCGTAGCATTCTTTGGCGACGGCAATCACATCGTCTTTATTCGGCATAGGTTCCTCGCAATGGCCGGTATTATATCAGGACATCCTCCACACAAAATTAGTATTTTCTTTTATAAGGATGGCCGTTAAAATGAACACTTATGTCAAATTCAGAACATCGCTTAGCGCCGTGGGTTAGCGCTCCGGTTTCGATTTTGGCCTGGACCATGGCCATTTTTTTTACCGTCACTTGCCAGTTCTTCGGGCTTGTCCTGCTGACTCCTTTTTCCCTGATTTTTGACCGCTCCCGTAAAAGGGTGGAGCACCGGGTGGCGCGTGCCTGGGCCCGTTTTATTATCGGTTCCAGCCTGGTTTGGAGGCTTCAGGTAAAAGGCGGTGAGAATATCAAAGCCGGAAAGCATTATGTTGTGATTGCCAATCATCAAAGCCTTTTGGACATTTTGGTGGTCTTGGCGGGGCTTGACCTTCAATTTAAATTTCTCGCTAAAAAGGAGCTTTTCAGCATTCCATTTCTGGGGTGGCATATGAAAAACGCCGGCTATATTCCGCTTGAGCGGGGTAACCGGGATAGTGCCCGCACGGCGATGGGGATGGCCCATCAGCATATTCAGCGAGGCGTAAGTGTTTTATTTTTTCCTGAGGGCACGCGCAGCCTTGACGGGGAAATTCATGTGTTTAAGCCGGGGGCATTCCGCCTGGCTCAAAGTGAAGGGGTGGAAATTTTGCCGGTAGTCATCGACGGCACGGGTGATGCCCTTCCCAAACATTCCTGGTATCTCGAAAAAAAAACCCGGTTCCGTCTTTATATCGGAAAACCCGTTCCAATAGGTTCGGGTGATGCGAATGCCCCGGTGAAGGTCATGGAATCGGTGCGCAAAAAAATGATAGAAACTCTTGCCGCGATGAGGGAGGAAGATGAGGGAGGAAAATCATGAAGCCGTTTAAAATTCTTAGCTTGAATACTTGGGGCGAAGGGGGGCCCTGGAAAATCCGTTGGAAGGTGATTCTCGATAATCTTAAAGAATTGAGTCCCGGCATTGTGGGGTTTCAAGAGGTTTTTAATCCGGATTGGGCCCAGGAGGTCAAAAAGAAGGCCAAATATCCCTACCTTGTTTTTCATCCCGAACGTTCGGGTTTGATGATTTTGTCTAAGTTTCCCGTGCTTCAATCCGCATGCCTTACGATGAAAACACAATCGCCTACCGAAGATTACAAACGTTATGTTCTTTTTGCGGAAATCGATCTGGGGAATAAAAAAACCTTCGCCTTTTTTGATACTCATTTGTCCTGGCAATTGGATGAAGGTCCTACGCGGGAAAATCAAGTGGGTGAGCTTTTACAGTTTATCGAGGAAAAGGCCGGGAATAAAGACAGAGCCGTGATGGGGGATTTCAATGCAGCGCCGCACACGCCTGAAATCCGGAAGATGGCCGAGCAGGGGAAATTCACGGATACCTTCGCCGCGCTTAATCCCCGTGATCCGGGCCTTACCTGGAGTAATGATAATCCCTATGCAAGGCAGTGCGCTCATCCTTTGCCGGACCGGCGTATCGATTATATTTTTGTCCGGCGGGAAGAGGGAGTTCTGCCGGAGCCTCAAGTGTCGAAAATCGTGATGAATTGGCCGAATGATTCCGGGGTTTGGCCTTCGGACCATTTTGGGGTGGTGACAACCTTCGAAAAGGATGAAGTATGAGTCAATCCCTCAAGGATAAAGCTAAAGCTTATCAACGGCAAAAACAATTACTTACTGTCTTTCATTTATTTTTGACCCCCGTCATTTTATTGAGCATGGTGGTTTTTAAATTTACGGTTCATTGGGAATACACGGCGCGTCAAATCACCCGCGGCGGGGATTATGTTGCGCTCGCCGTTTATTTTTTATTCCTCTCGCTTTATATGTTGATTTTTGACGTTCCTTTTTCTTATTACACCGGTTTTGTGCTGGAACACCGTTTTGATCTTTCCAATCAAAGCTTCGAGCAGTGGTTCACGGAATGGCTCAAAAAATCCCTTCTTTCTTTTGCGGTCTCGCTGGCGTTTCTCGAAGGGCTTTATTTTTTGATCTGGAGTTTTCCCGCGCGCTGGTGGCTTTGTGCCTGGGCCGGTTATGCTATGGTGAGTTATTTTTTCGGCAAGATTTTTCCCGTTTGGATCGTGCCGCTTTTCTACAAATACGATGAAATCCGGGGAGGGAGTGTGAGGGAAAGGATACTTAATTTGGCGGCCCGTTACGGGATGCCTGTCAAGAATGTCTATTCTCTCAATTTGAGCAAAACGACCAAGAAGGCGAATGCTGCGTTTATGGGCATCGGCAAAACCCGGCGCGTGGTGTTAAGCGACACTTTACTCGAGAATTTTTCGGAGGATGAAATTGAAACCGTGGTGGCGCATGAACTCGGCCATTTCAAACATCGCGACATCTTGAAACAGCTCGCGTTTGGGTTGGTGACCTCTTTCCTTTTATTTTGGCTTGCCTTCCGGCTGGTGAATCCCGTCGCGAACTATCTTAGGCTCAATAATGTTTATACGATTTCTACCATGCCGGTGTTATTTCTTGTTTTTTATGCCTTTTCCCTTATTTTGATGCCGGTTCAAAACGGATTTGCCCGCTGGATTGAGCGGGCTGCCGATCGTTTTGCGCTCAAAGCTTTCCCTTACAAGGAAGTTTTTATTTCCTGCATGGAAAAATTAGGGCGGGTCAATTTGGCGGATCCTGATCCGCATCCCTTGTACGAATGGTTTTTTTATGATCATCCCGCCATTTCCAAACGAATCCGCATGGCCGAGGAATGGAAGGGCAAATGAAGGTAAACATGAGCGCCGTCATCCTGAGGGCCGATAGGCCCGAAGGATCTCTGAGATCCTTCACTTCGTTCAGGATGACGAACATTTTATTAGGCTTGATACTTTTTATAATTCCTTTTGCCCACGCCGAAGAAAAAAAATCGGCAGCGGCGGAGGCGCTGGAACGCCGGCAAAAAGTCGAGATCATGAGTTTTTTTCTGAAAGACCCCAATCAGGCTGTCTTGCCCAAAACCACACTCGCCATCAGTTTTTATAATCAGGCCGTGGAACATTTTCGCAAGCAAGAATATGAGCTTGCCCGCAAGGACTTGCAGGATTCCCTTCGTCATGATGATCAAAACGCGCTGGCTTATGAACTTTTGGGAGAAATCGATTATTTGGAGGAAAAACTGCCGGAGGCCAAATCAAATTATCAAATCGCCTACAATCTTTCGCCCCGTGAGGATTTAAAAACAAAAATTGAGAAACTGACGGTGGAAACGCCGGTCAATAAAAAACTCTCCACGTATCAAGAAGAGCATTTTTTAATCAAGTATCATAATCAGGAAAAAAATATCGAAGGTTTTCAGCTCCGCGAACTTTTGCGCTCCACGTACCGCGATATTTCCAAGGAGTTTTCTTATTATTTCAGACGCCAGGTTGTGGTTTTGCTCTACGACGAAGAGGATTTTAAGAAAATCACTAACATGCCGCACTGGGTAGCCGGAATTTATGACGGCAAAGTGCGTATGCCGATAAATCGTAAAGGATTTGGGGATAAAGACTTACAAGCTTTGACGGCGCATGAAGTTACGCATGCCTTTGTGCATGCGATGTCGGCCGGAACGGCTCCTCCCTGGATCAACGAAGGTCTGGCTGAATACATCGAAGGCAAAGTCAAACCGGAAGAGGCGATTGTTTTTGAATCGGCGATAAAAACAAATAATCTTTTTTCTATCGATCAATTGATCAGTCAGGGCGCAACCGCTTCGATTTCAGACACGCTCCGCATCGCCCTTTTCTATGAACAGTCGCACGCGCTTATTTCTTATTTGATTAAACGTTACGGAATGTTCCGCGTCAAACAAATGCTCGAAGAATATTCCAAGGGCAAAAATTCGGATGAGGTGATCCGCAATATCCTGCAAATTTCTCCCGAAAGGCTTGAAAAGGAATGGAAAAGTACGTTTTCAAAAACTTAAAGCTTGATCAAATGAGAGATGATTTTCCTTTTCGATGCCGCTACCGGCTTGCCGATTTGGCTTTGGAAAATTCCATCGCTAAGCGGGGAGTGACTCATCCGCTTTTCGTTACGGGTGACGCACGGCCCGTCGTGCTTTCCGGTCATCGAAGATATCAAGCGGCGCAAAAAGCACAAATTCATAAAATCCCGGTTTTTCAAATTCAAGAACCGCTGGGCCCCTCCGATTGTTTTGTTTTTTCCGTTCTCTCGAACTGGAATCAGAATTGGCCGGATCTTGACCGCGCCTGGACCCTTCATCAGGCCAAAGAAAAGTTTCATCTGCCCGAACGTGATTTGATGGAGCTTGTTTTGCCTGCGCTGGGGCTCGCGGCCGAGGGCCATATTTTGGAACAATATGAAAGCGTGGCATGCCTTGACCCCTCGTTGCTGGATTGGGTGGCGGAGGATAAACTTCCTTTCCGGGGAGTGCAGGTTTTGGCCCGGTTTTCCGGAGAAGATCAAAAGGCCTTCGCCTCTTTGATCGTTGGCGAAGCCGCTTTGACCACCAATCAACTTTTGAAAGTCGGCCAGTGGCTTTATGATTTACTCAAAAAAGAACGCCTTACGCTTGCGGATTTTTTCGCCAAATATGATCTTGGCCGTGTTTTGAATCGTGGTGAAGGGGACCGGCGTCAGAAAGCCGAACGCTTCTACGCTTTGCTGAGGCATTTGCGTTTTCCGAGGCTTGTGGAATACGAGAAAAAATTTCATGCCCTTTCAAAATCATTGGAAGAAAATTCAAGAGAGCTTAAGCTCGAAGCGCCCGAATCCTTTGAAGCGCAAGGGTTTACCTTGCATGCTAGGATTGCCAACGGCCAGGCCTTGAAAAAGGTTTTGGCCATTTTGGAAAAAGAAAAACCTTCACTTAACTCCTTATTTGACTTAATGTTATGAATCCGATAAAATCCCTTTTTCATCTCAGAAGGGATCATGAAGAAAATACTCTGTCTAGCTTTGCTGTTATTCCTGCCCGCAATTTCTCCTTTGCATGCAGAGGATATTCAAGTTACCTCCGATTTTGACAAGCGTTCCGCGCAAGTTGACGAAGAAATCCATCTGACCATTCGGATTCAAGGCGCCAGAGGAAATATTCAGGCGCCTCGTTTGCCCGCGTTGAAGGCCTTTGATACTTATTATTCCGGCCGCTCTTCCCGCATCACGTTTGTCAATAATGTCTCCTCCTCCACCATGGAATTCAGCTATGTGCTCATCCCGCGTTCCGCCGGACGTTTTAACATGCCCTCGGTCGAAATTCCGGTGGACGGAAAGGTTTTTCGCACCGACCCGGTTGATTTGGAAGTGACCGGCCAAAGGAGTCCCGTGACGGCCGGGACTCAGGCACCGCCCATTCCTCAAACTCAAGCCCCGGTCCAAGAGCCTCCCATGACTTTTCGGCCGGATGACGAAAATATTTTCGTCAAGGCATGGGTGGATAAAACCACGGTTTATCCCAACGAACAAATCCTTTTGACTTATTCCTTATACACGCGTTACGACACGCGTTATGAAGGGTTTCAGGAAGAACCCCAGATCACCGGATTTTGGATTGAAGATTTTCCCATGGACCGTGAAATCCCGCGTGAGACCGTGCGTATGGGCAGCAAGCGTTATGTGAAAGCGGACGTGAAAAAAATCGCGCTCTTTCCAACCACCGCCGCGGAATACACCATTCAACCGGGGACCCTCAAGGCCTCGATACGGGAAGAACCGCAAACTTCGGGTGTCTTTGATGAATTTTTTAACGACAGCTTTTTTAGCGGGGGAAGTTTTTTCGCCCAGCGCCAGAACCGTTTGATCAAACCCCCGCCGATTCATATTACCGTGCGGCCGTTTCCTGAGGCTGGCAAGCCCGAAAGTTTTCAGGGGGCGGTGGGAAATTTCCGCCTGTCTTCTTCCATCGATAAAGAATTGGTCAAACAAAATGAGCCGGTCACCATGAAAATTGTGATTGAAGGGGAAGGAAATATTGAAACCTTGACCAAGCCTCAACTTCCGGACATTTCCGGATTTAAAGTTTATGACGCCGACACGTCGTCACAGCTTTTTAAAAATGGAAATATCATCGGCGGTCGCAAGACCTTTGAAATTGTCTTTATTCCCCTCGAGGCGGGAAGCAAAAAAATTCCGAGCATTGAATTTTCATTCTTTAATCCGGTGCGTGCGCAGTATGCCACGCTTCGGACCCCGGTTTATAACCTTAAAGTGGAACCTTCTACTCAGACTTTTCAGATGCCGGCCTCTTTAAGTCAGCAGGAAGTTTTCAAAAAAAACATTCAGTTGGTCGAGCGCGACATCCGCTACATTCATGAAGATATTCCTTCCCCGACGGGGGCCCGGATTTTTAATTTTTTCTATTACGGCTTGATGACGGCAGGCGGAATTTTGACTTTGCTGGTTTTGATGGGAATTCAAAGAGAACGGACGGAAAGAATTTTTGCCAAGGATACGGCGCTCAGGCGCAACCGGCTGGCCAAATCCCAAGCCGAGGCCGGAATCCGGGGTTTGAAAAAAACGCAGTATTCAAAAGATCCCAAAGCCACCGCCCAATTTTTTGATCAAATCGAAAAAATTATTTCCCAGTATCTTTCCAATAAATTTAATCTTTCTGCTTACGGCATGACGCGTATTGAGCTTGAAGACAAGCTCAGGAACGTGCTTGGACCGGAAGATCCCCTTCACAATAATATTCTGGAGTTTTACCGGATTTGCGATGAATACCGTTTCGGAAAAGGCGCGCTTTTGGAAGAACACAAAAGCGATGCCTTGCGGCTTTTACAGGATACGATTGCCCGCGTGGAGAAAATGAAACGATGAAGATTACGCTATCTGCTACGACTCACGTCATCCTGAGGCTCGTAGGGCCGAAGGATCTCGCGAGATCCTTCGCTACGCTCAGAATGACAGGGTTGATGTTATGTTTTTTTATCGCTCCGGTTTTTGCCTGGACGGTTCAGGACACGGCGGAGCTTCAGAAGGCCAATCAATATTACCGGGACGCCAAATTCTCCGAAGCGTCTTCGATTTACCGTAAGCTTTCCGGTGAAAGTCCTCATTTTGCCGGCCTTTTTTATAATCTCGGAAACAGCCTTTATCGTCAAAAGTCCCTAGGCCCGGCCATTCTGGCTTATGAACAGGCCCGCAAGATGGATCCCAGGAACGGGGATATTGTTTACAATTTAAATTATGTCCGCAGCCTTTTGGAATACCGGATCGAAGACAAAAGAAACTGGTATTTGAAAGCCGCCGAGCGATTTCTCGAATATTTCACGGAAAAAGAAATTTATCTTTTAGCCATGACTGCGTATTTTTTTTTAACGGCGGGCTGGGTCTTTGTTTTGTTTTTCCATCCCGGGCTTCCTTGGGGAACCAGGCGCAAAACCCTTGCGATTATTCTTTTGCTTTTTGCCACATTGGCTGTTGCCAAGTATGTGGAAAGCCGTATCATTCGTGACGGTGTGGTCGTGGCCAAATCCGCGGAAGTCCGTTACGGGCCTTCGGGCGAGGATCAAATTGCCTTCCGGCTCTCTGAAGGGCTTAAAGTTTATGTGCTGGAAAGCCGCAGTGATTGGAGCCGCATTCTTTTGGTCAACGGCGAAACCGGTTGGGTTTCCAACGATCAGATAGCTGAGGTAAGAGTATGAGTATGAAAAAATATTTGGCGGATGCTTCCGGACATTTCGGAATTTACGGCGGCCGTTACGTGCCCGAAACTTTGATGGGCGCGTTAAAAGAATTGACGGAGGCTTATCAAAAGTTCAAAAAGGACAAAAAATTCCGCGAGGAACTTTGGACTTACTTAAAAACTTTTGCCGGACGGCCGACGCCGGTTTATGAAGCCAAGAATCTGACGGCCCATTTCGCTCATGCCAAAATTTATTTGAAACGCGAAGATCTTTGCCATACCGGAGCCCACAAAATCAATAACACCATCGCCCAGGGACTTTTGGCCAAACGGCTCGGTAAAAAACGCATTGTGGCGGAAACCGGTGCGGGGCAGCACGGCGTGGCCTCGGCCACGGCCGCCTGCGTTTTCGGCCTCGAATGCGTGGTTTATATGGGCGCGCATGATATGGAAAGGCAGGCCTTGAATGTTTACAAAATGAAACTTCTCGGCGCGGAGGTCCGTCCGGTTTATTCCGGATCCAAAACTTTGAAAGACGCGACCAATGAAGCCATCCGGGATTGGGTGACGAATGTGGAGACCACGCATTATCTTTTGGGATCGGCGGTTGGGCCTCATCCTTATCCTTCGATGGTGCGTGATTTTCAATCGGTGATAGGAAATGAAACGCGCCAATATTTTTTGAAAGAAAAACACCGCCTGCCTAATTATCTGGTGGCCTGTGTCGGCGGCGGCAGCAATTCGATCGGATTTTTTCATCCCTTTTTGAAAGACCGGAAAGTTCGCATGATCGGAGTGGAGGCTGCTGGGCACGGAATTAATACCCATCAGCATGCGGCATCGCTCACAAAAGGGACGCCCGGTATTTTGCACGGCATGAAAAGCTATCTTCTGCAGGATAAGGACGGACAAGTGGAGCTGGCCCATTCCATTTCCGCGGGACTCGATTATCCTTCCGTGGGGCCGGAACATTCTTTCCTTAAAGACTCAGGCCGCGTGAGCTACGAAACGGCGACGGATCATGAGGCGCTGGAAGGTTTTCAACTTTTGACGCGCCTTGAAGGGATTATGCCGGCGCTGGAACCTTCGCATGCCTTGGGCTATTTAAAACATTTGATGCCGAAAACTCGGGAATCGGAGTCCGTGGTGATTTGCCTTTCCGGCCGCGGGGACAAAGACATTAATACCATTAAGAAATCCTTAAAATGAAAAACCGTCTTCTGGAAAAAATCCGTAAAGTCCGCAAAAGCCGCCGGAAAATTTTTTGCGCCTTTTTGACTTTGGGATATCCCAATCTCAAAACCACGGAACAATTGGTCGAAGACTTTGAAAAAGAAGGCGTGGATATTATCGAGCTTGGATTTCCTTTTTCCGATCCCTTGGCGGATGGGCCCACGATTCAATATTCTTCGGAATATGCGCTGCGGCGCGGCATTCATTTGGAAGATGCCTTTTGCACGGCCGCAAAACTCCGCCAGCGCGGAATTCAGTTGCCGTTTGTGTTTTTTACTTATTACAATCCGGTCTTTCATTATGGATGGAAGCCATTCGTCAAACGGGCCAAAGAATCCGGTTTTGACGGCGTGATTATTCCCGATCTTCCACCGGAAGAAGAAAAGGCGTTTCAAAAAGAATGCCGCCGCAAAGGGCTGGCGCAAATTTTTTTGATGGCGCCTACTTCCGACAAAAAGCGCGTGAAAATGATCGGACAGTCTTCGGAAGGTTTTATTTATTATGTGTCGGTGCGGGGAGTGACGGGAGCACGGCAGGCGCTTCCCGATGACATCCGTAAACATTTGCGCCAGATAAAGAGAAAAATCAAAAAGCCCATTTTGATCGGGTTCGGGGTTTCAACGCCGGAACAGGCAAAAAAACTTTCGGCCATGAGCGATGGCGTGATTGTGGGAAGTGCCATTATTGACCAACTGCGGCAAGCCAAAGGAAAATCGGGGCTGGCCGTGGATTTTATTCGAAGTATGGTGCAAGCGGTCAAACGTTCCCGATGACCGCGATTTTGGGTCTTGATTTAGGCCAAAAACGGGTGGGCGTGGCCGTGGCGGATACGACAACCCATGTTGCGACTCCCGTGACCACTCTTATGATTCGGGGCCGCAGGCATTTGCTGGAACAGCTTGAAGTTATTATCAAGGAATACCAGGTTGAAAAAATCGTGGTGGGCCTTCCCAAAAATTTAAACGGGGAAATGGGCCCTGCCGCCAAAAAAATTACGGAAGAAGTTGTTTGGCTTAAGGCCAATAAAAAACTCGATTGGGTTTTCTGGGACGAAAGGTTGAGCACTCAGGAAGTCGAGCGCGCGATGCTGGATCATGATGTCAGCCACGCACGCCGTAAAGAAATGCGCGATCAATTGGCGGCGCAGAGAATTTTACAAAATTATTTAGATTATCACCGGAGCTAAATGTCCTTTTATTATCATCAAACGCGTCTTGCCAACGGCTTGAAGGTGGTGACGGTTCCCATGCCGGACCGTGAAACCACGGCGGTGGCCGTTTGGGTGCGGGCCGGATCCCGTTATGAAAAGCCTAAAATCTCCGGCGTTTCGCATTTTCTGGAACACATGCTCTTCAAGGGAACTAAAACAAGAACCACGCGCCAGATCAAAGAAGAAATCGAAGGTGTGGGCGGAATGCTCAATGCCTTTACCAGTGAAGAAGTCACGTGCTATTTTGCCAAGCTTTTGAAAGAACATTTTTCAAAAGCGCTTGATGTGCTTTCCGATATGGTAGTCAACGCCACGCTGGACGGCGTGGAATTCAAAAAAGAAAAACCCGTGATTCTGGAAGAAATCAAAATGTACCGCGATTTGCCGGCCCAGCATGTGCATGATTTGATGGGAGAAATTTTATGGCCCAAACAGCCGCTCGGAAGGCCCATTGCCGGGACCATTGAAAGTGTCACAGGAATCAACCGGGCTGCGATGTCCGATTATAAAAAGAAGTTTTATCAGCCGCAAAATATCGTGGTGTCGGTATCGGGGCCGGTTCATCATGAGAATGTGCTCCGCTGGTGCCGCGATTATTACGCTCAAAAATCGGGCAGCCTTGTTTCGCGATTTGAAAAATCCAGTTCGCGTCAGGCAAAGCCGCGCACTCTTTTTGTGGAAAAAGACACAGAACAAACTCATTTTGTGATCGGGCTTCATGGTTATTCCCGCATCCATCCGGACCGTTACAAACTCGGGGTTTTGAATGTGATTTTGGGGGCCAATATGTCGAGCCGCCTTTTTGAAGAGGTGAGGGAAAAAAGGGGGCTGGCCTATGAAATCAAATCGGGAATCGGTTTTTATGAAGATGCCGGATCACTGACGGTTTCAGCCGGAGTTGAGCCCAACAAAACCTCGAAAGCCATGCAGGTGATTTTGCGCGAATTAAATAAACTGCGAAAAATTAAGGTGACCGAGGGCGAGCTTCGCCGCGCCAAAGATTATTTTATGAGCCAGCTTGTGATGGCGCTGGAAGATACGATGGATCATCTCTTATGGGTTGGCGAGAGGGCGGTTTATCAGGATGAGCTTCCGGACCACAAAAAAATCCATCAAAAAATCGAAGCCGTGACGGCCGAAGATGTGCGTCAGGTCGCACGGGATATTTTTGAGTCGTCCAATCTTAATTTGACCCTTATCGGGCCGATGGGAAAAAAAGTTCAAAAAACGATTGAGAGGGATTTCGAATTATGAATCAGACCAAAAAAGTTTTGATCGCGCCCAGTATTCTTTCCGCAGATTTCAGCCGGCTGGCGGAAGAAATCGCCTCGGTGGAAAAAGGCGGTTGCGACATTATTCACGTGGATGTGATGGACGGTCATTTTGTGCCCAATCTTACGATCGGTCCCACGGTGATTAAATGGATTCGCAAAGTCACAAAGCTTCCTCTGGATGTGCATTTGATGATTGAAGAACCCCTGCGCTATATCGAAGATTTTCGCAAAGCCGGTTCGGATTGGATTACGGTGCATGTGGAAGCTACTGGGGAAGTTTCCCAAACACTCGCCGCCATTAAAAAGTCCGGCGCGAAAGTCGGAATGTCGCTTCGGCCGAAAACTCCGGCCAAAACCCTCGAACCTTATTTGAAGGAACTCGATCTGGTTTTGATCATGACGGTGGAGCCCGGATTCGGCGGTCAATCCTTCATGCCGGAAATGATGGAAAAAGTGAGGGCTCTGCGCCCCATATTTCCGGGAAAAATTTCTGTGGATGGCGGCATTAATGCTCAGACGGCGAAGGTGACTCTTCAAGCCGGTGCCGATATTCTTGTGGCAGGAACAGCGGTTTTTGGCGAAAAAGACAGGAGCAAAGCGATTCAAGCCCTCCGCTCCGCGATGTAACTTCTTATGGACCCCTCAAAAATTCGAAATTTTTCTATCATCGCCCATATCGATCACGGCAAATCCACGCTTGCCGACAGCCTGCTGCTTCATACCGGCGCTATTTCCAAGCGCGAATTCCGCGATCAAATCCTGGACGATATGGATTTAGAGCGCGAACGCGGCATTACGATTAAAGCCCGCGCGGTGCGCATCAAATATCAAGGTTATATTCTCAATCTGATCGATACGCCGGGCCATGTGGATTTCACTTATGAGGTTTCCAAAAGCCTTGCGGCCTGTGAAGGGGTTTTGCTCCTTGTCGATGCCGGTCAGGGGATTCAGGCTCAAACCGTGGCCAATCTCTACCTGGCCATGGAAAGAAATCTCACCATCATTCCCGTGGTCACGAAAATTGATTTGCCGACGGCTTACCCTGAAAAAGTACGCAAAGAGATTGTGGATTTTATCGGAGTGAAGGAAGAAGAAGTTATTTTTTCGAGTGCTAAAAGCGGTGCCGGAGTGCCAGAAATTTTGCAGGCTATTATTGAGGATATCCCTCCGCCTAAAGGAGACGCGAATGCTCCGCTCAAAGCGCTTATTTTCGATTCCAAATACGATATTTATCAGGGAATTATCGCTTATATCCGCATGATGGATGGCTCGATAAAAAAGGGCGATAAGATTCATATGATGCAAGCCGGGGGGACGCATGAGGTGCTGGAACTTGGAATTTTAAATCCGCATCCGGAACCGGTGGAATCGATGGGAATTGGCGAAGTCGGTTATATTGCGGCCAATATCAAAGAGATTGCGGAAGTGAAAATTGGCGATACGGTCACTTTGGCCAGTCAACCCGCCGAGAAGCCTCTTGAGGGATATCATGAAGCCAAGCCCATGGTTTTTTGCGGGCTTTATCCGATCAATACCAAGGATTTCGCTTCTTTGCGCGATGCCTTGGGAAAATTAAGATTGAATGATTCTTCTTTTGTGTTTGAACCTGAAACTTCGGCGTCGCTCGGTTTTGGCTTTCGCTGCGGATTCCTCGGCCTGCTTCATATGGATATTGCCAAAGAAAGGCTCGAGCGCGAATTTGGGCTGGATTTATTGATTACGGCGCCCAATGTGGTTTACCGGGTGATTACCACGGATCGTAGAACGCTGGAACTCGACAGTCCGAGCAAACTTCCTCCGGTTCAGCAAATTGAAAGTATTGAAGAACCCTATATCAAAGCCACCATCATGATTCCTGCAGCAAATCTTGGGGCGATGATGAAACTTTCACAAGACCGGAGGGGGATTTATAAAAGCACGGAATATCTTGATCCCACGCGCGTCATCCTTCATTATGAGCTTCCGTTCGCGGAGGTGGTTTTGGATTTCTATGATAAAATTAAATCTGCCACGGCCGGATACGGTTCGCTGAATTATGATTTTATCGGGCACCGGCCGGCGGATCTTGTCAAACTTGATATTATGATCAATGGCGATCCGGTGGACGCGCTTTCCAGCATTGTCTTCCGCGAAAAGGCTTATCAGCGCGGCAAGGCACTCGTTGAGAAACTCAAAGAGGTGATTGAGCGCCAGCTTTTTGAAGTGGTGATTCAGGCGGCGATTGGAAGCAAAATTATTGCCCGCGATGCCATCAGCGCGCTTCGCAAAGATGTGACGGGGAAATGTTACGGCGGCGATATCACGCGGAAACGAAAACTTTGGGACAAGCAAAAGGAAGGTAAAAAGCGGATGAAAAGAATCGGTAAAATTGATTTGCCGCAGGAAGCCTTTATTTCTATCTTAAGGGTGGATGAATGAACACGTTTGCGGCGGATCTCCGTTATTTCTTGAGAAATAATGATTTTTTAGTGTGGGGAATTCTGGTGGCGCTTGCCGCTGCCATTTTGTACCGCCACAGAATCGGCGAAGAATGGTATGCCTTCCGTACCCGCCGCCGCGAGTGGCTTCATGAAAAATGGAAAAATTGGGGCGAACCTTTTCTTGTGGCCCTGGTTTTGGCGGTATTGATCCGCACCTTTCTTTTGGGGCCTTATAAAATTCCGACCGGTTCCATGATTCCCACCTTTATGGTGGGCGACCGGATTTTTGTGGATAAGCTTTCTTATCGTTTCCATTTGCCGAAACCCGGCGATATTATTGTTTTTAAATACCCGCTGGACCGCAAAAAAGATTTCGTCAAACGCCTTGTCGGTACTCCGGGTGACCGCATTGAAATCCGTGACGGAAAATTAATCATTAATGAACAAACGATCGATGATGTTCCCTTTGCCGGCCATTATTATTACAACCGCCCCGATTGGCCGTACGGACAAAAAGGCCAGGTCTTTGAAGTGCCTGCCGGGCAATACTTTGTCCTGGGAGACAATTCGGATCAATCTTCCGACAGCCGTAATTGGGGATTTGTTCCCAAAAAAGATGTTGTCGGCAAGGCTGTTTTCATCTGGTGGCCGCCTAACCGCATTAAACTTGCCAAATAACTGTCGTGACGGATTCCGCCGCTCAGAAAATTCCTTTTTTATGGGGAGCCGCCACAAGTTCCCATCAAGTGGAAGGGGATAACCGGTTCAATGACTGGTGGGATTGGGAAGTTCAGGGAAAATTCAAAACACCTTCCAAACTTGCCTGCGATCAGTACCGGCTCTTCCGCGAAGACATCGAATTAATTTCCCGCCTCGGCCATAACGGCCATCGTTTCAGTCTGGAATGGAGCCGTTTCGAGCCCGAGGAAGACGAGTGGAATGACGATGCATTCAAGCATTATGAGGAAATCTTTAAAGAGCTTCACGCGCGCGGCATTGAACCCGTGGTTACCCTTCACCATTTTACCAATCCGGTTTGGTTCAATCAAAAAGGCGGATGGCTGGATAAAAAATCCATTTTTTATTTTAACCGTTATGCCGAACGCGTGGTGCGCGCCTATTCACGTTATGTCCGTTTTTGGGTCACGATTAATGAACCGCTGATCTATCTTTATTACGGTTTCTTTTCCGGCGAGTGGCCTCCGGGAATAAAATCTTATCCGGATTCCTTGACCGTAGTGCGTTCTTTTCTCGAAGCCCATATTGCAGCCTACCGGACGATTCATCATATTTATGAAAAAAATCAGCGTCCGGTCTATGTCTCCGTCGCACATCATATGACGGCCTTCACGCCTTGCCGTAAAGAATCCCTTTTAGACCGGTTGGCCGTTTATCTCAGGAATTGGTTTGTCAATGATGCCTTTTTCGACGCCCTCCAGACCGGTTTTCTTTTCTTTCCGGGAATTTTCTGCGAGTTTTTATCCGGTTCCCGCACCCTTGATTATTTGGGAGTGAATTATTATACGAGGGATTTTATCCGTTTTACCGGTTTGGGAGAGGATCGTTCCATCGGCGCGATTTGCGGCAAGGACCATCATCAAGAGGAAGCCCGCGAATTCAATCAAATGGGCTGGGAGATTTATCCCGAAGGGATTTATCAAGTGCTTAACCGGTTAAAGCGCTTTCAGCTTCCTATTATAGTGACTGAAAACGGGGTTTGTGCCGCCGATGACGAGCAGCGCGTGCGTTTTATCCGCGATCATTTGGGCCAAGTCAAACGCGCTAAAGATGAAGGCGTTCCGGTTCAGGGCTTCTTTTATTGGTCTCTTCTTGATAATTTTGAATGGGCGCATGGTTTCGACCCGCGTTTTGGGATGGTGGAGGTAGATTATGCAACACAAACCAGAAAAATTCGTCCCAGCGCTCAGGTCTTTAGCGAAAGTTGCCGACAATTATTCTGCGGCTTTTGAAACGGTTATCATGCCCTATTTAAGAGGAGACGGAGTATGCAGAATGATTTATTCGAAATCCCACACGAAATTCCCGCAACGAAACCGGCCCAAAAATTAGCTTTTCTTGAACGGTCCCGGATTTCCCTTAGGCTCGATCATTTTGTTTTATGCTTGATTGTTTTTATGGTTTTTTATGTTTTTATTTTTTCATTCGGCGTGGAAAAGGGAAAACGCTTCGCCATGGCGGAGCTCAAGGCCGAGCGGGCCAAACGCCAGCATGTGACGGAAGAATTGACCAAGCGTATTTTTGAGGCCAAACAGTTAGGCTCGGCCGATGAGCCGGAAGTAAGATCAACGGTTTCTATAGCTCCGGCCGCAGATTCTCCGGCAAGTCTTCCTGATGAAACGCCAACGGAAATTACGGTACAGGGAAAATATACGATTCAATTGGTGACTTATACTTCCGAGAAGCAGGCCCATGAGAAAATCAAAATATTGACGGAAAAAGGCCGCAAAGGATTTGTCATTCCCAGCGGAAAGTACAAGCAGGTTTGTGTGGACGGCTTTTCCTCGCGTGAAAACGCTTTGCAGGTGCTCCGGCAATTGAAATCAGAAGGGATTGCTCCGCGCGATGCCTATGTACGCCCCCTGCCGGCGGGAATTCTCTAGCCTCTCTGTAATCTCTTTCCTGGCTTTGACATAAGGGAAAAGATGAAAATTTTGCCACTTTCAGCTAGCCAAGGTCCCCGAAGATAAGTATAATGCTTTCGCTTTTTACCTCAGAGGTTAATAAGGAGTTCGAGAATGTCCCAGCATGCCAGTCTTAAAATGGATAAAGTCGGTGTGAAACACCGCAATGTGCTCAAACGTTTTGAGCGCATCAAAAAATTGGATGAACTTGGTAAGTGGAAAGACGAAAGATCTGTTTTCGGTCTTCCCAAAGTGAAATCCATGAAGATCAAAGTCAAAAAAGTTAAAGAAGCGCCCGCCGAAGGAGCAGCCGCAGAGGGAGCAACGCCAGGAGCAGCCCCGGCAGCAGGTGCGGCCGCGGCAGGAGCTAAGCCGGCCGCAGCAGCAAAGGGAGCAGCCGCCAAACCGGCAGCATCCGCAGCCAAGCCTGATGCGAAAGCAAAAAAGTAAATGATCGCCATTCGCCGTTTTAAATCAGAAGATGAAAGTAGGGTGAAGGGGCTTATCACAGGAATTATGAATCAGGAATTTCATGATTCCAGTGCGGCTTATCCGACCGACGATTTGAACGATATTGATCAAACCTACGGGGGAATCGGCGAGGCGTTTTTTGTTGCCTCCGATGGCCACAAAATCGTAGGTACCGTTGCCATTAAGAAAGAGGATGACCGTATTGCGTTGATGCGGCGTTTGTTTGTTGACACGGCTTATCGCAATCAGCAAATCGGAATGCAGCTTATCGAACGCGTGTTTCAATTTTGTAAGGAAGTCGGTTATCAGGAAATTGTTTTTAAAACCACCTCGAGAATGGAGGGCGCCAATAAACTTTGCAAAAAGCGAGGATTTATTCCCCGAGCGAAACTGAATTTAGGAGCGCTTGAGCTTTTGAAATTTTCACTTTCGCTTCGAGAAGGGGTTGTTGCCGCAAAATAAAACTATGAGTTTTTTTGGAAATAAAAACAAATCTAAGGAAAATCTTCATACCCTTACCGAAAAAGAAATTCAGGAAAAACTTTACGGACATCTTCGAATCCACCAATCAGTGATTCAGGATGATACGCCTGTTTTAAAGCCCAAAGAGACCCTCGCGGTACCACCAAGCCGCAAAGAAACTGTTTTGCCCAAAGCGAACTCTCCGCTGGGTGTTGCCGCGGAAGACCGTATGTCACGGATTTCAGAATGGGCGGATGAAGAAACCGAAGTTATCAACAAGGCCTCAAAATTTGATTGGCATCAAAATGCGGCTGACCCATCCTTTGCAAAGAAACCGGCTAAAACCGCCTCTAAAACAAAACTTCCATCTCAAAACATTCTCTTTTCAATTTTAAAAATTGTCGCCGTTATTATTTCCGGGACTTTAAAGATTTTCCGCGCACCCATTTTCCGGTCTAAAAAATTTCTAACGGCCACGGGTGCGGTGTTGTTTCTGGTTTTTGTTTTCTTCGCGATTCATGCCTTGAATGTTCAACGGGAAAAGGCAATGACCATGCCGCGAAAAGCCGTATTGTCTCGGCCTGTCGCTACTGAAAATGTGCCGCCTGCAACTCCCGTATCCGAGTCCGCGTCAGAAACTGCGATTCGAGAAACTCAAGTTTCTTCCCCGGCTGCTGCGCCGGCGGTTCCTGTAACTAGGGTGCCTGATACGCCTGCAAAACCTGCGGTTCCTCCAGCCGCGGACGGAGCTTATGTGGTACAGATTGCTACCTTTGCGGTAGCAACGGATGCTGAGAATCTTGTTAAAAAATTCGAAAATGAAAATCTTATCGCTTTTACAAAAGATCTTCGCCGTTCTACCGGAAAAGTTTATTACTCGGTATTTTTAGGCCGGTATAAGAATTATCAGGAGGCTCAAAGAGGCCTCGACCTTTTCCGTAAAAAGACAATCGCAAAATCCTTTCCGGATGCTTTTATCCGGACGTTGTCTTGACTCTCAAACCTTTCAGATTTAGGTGCCACTTATGATGTGGGATGGATTCGATAAGCGAAAATTTCCCCGTTTGAATCTGCAATGCGAAATTTTGATTCAATCTGATAAAGAAGCCCAACCCCTAAAAACGATTACAGAGAATGTGGGCAAAGGCGGAGTTGCCGTCATTTTGGACCGGCCCCTCGAACGATTCAGCCGCTGCCATATTCGTTTGGAGCTTGACCCTTCCGTTTCCAAGATGGAAGGGGACGGCAGAGTGGTCTGGGCGGTGCCGACTTCCGAAGGCCGCGGAGCCAAAAAACGTTTTGACATTGGCATTGAATTTACCAACCTTGATCCTGTCGAACAGGAAAAACTCCGCAAATTTCTCGACGCTTCCATCAAACAATCTTGAGGATTGGTTTTATCTATGGCCGACCAATTTTCATTCGATATTGTCTCTCAAATCGATTTACAAGAAATCGATAATGCCGTTAATCAGGCGATTAAAGAACTGCGTACCCGGTTTGATTTTAAAGGGTCTAAGAGTTCTATCGAGTTCTTGAAGACAGACAAAAAAATTCGCCTTATCGGTGATGACGATTTGAAGCTGAAAAATCTTCAAGAAATGCTTAAAACCCGAATGGCATCACGGAAAGTCCCTCTTAAAGCCCTTCAATTTGGCGAACCCGAGCAAGCGTTTGAAGGGACCCTGCGTCAGGAGGTTATGCTGATTCAGGGAATCCCCCAAGACAAGGCTAAAGAGATCGTTAGGATGATCAAAGAGGCCCAATTTAAGGCTCAGGCGGCTATTCAAGGTGATCAGATACGCGTATCTTCCAAAAGCAAGGATGCACTCCAGGAGGTCATTTCTTATGTCCGGACTCTTTCTGTGGATATCCCTCTCCAATTCACGAATTATCGTTAAAAAAAGTTTTTCCAGCCCTTGTAAATCCAAAATCCATGTGTTATATTTCTTGCAGAAATTCAAGAGGGATTCGTAACTCCAGTTATTTTAACAAGTTATGAAAGTCTTTAACTAACAAACATAACGGCAATCGATTCCCAACCGAAGAAATAAAATCCGAAAGGTGGTGCCTCATGGAAAAAGAACGGCGCAAATTCAAACGTTTTGACGCCTACATGAGCATTAAGTATCAGGCAAATGATGTTCCGGAAGCTAAAGGGATTAGTCTTAGCAAGGATCTCTCGCGCGAAGGGATTAAAATTAATTCTAATTCAAGTCTCAAGCAGGGAACGACCCTTGATTTGGAAATTTTAATTCCGGATGATCCTAAGCCTGTTCATACTTCGGGTAAAGTCATGTGGTCCCGTCCTTCTGAGGGAAGCAATCAAGGTTTTGATCAGGGAGTACGGTTTATGATGATGGACCCTGTTGATAAGTTCCGCGTTCTCGATTACGCCTACAATCACTGGCTGGAAACCAAGGTCAACGATTTGTCGGATCCTGAAGAAATTTCCGAAGTCAGCTAATTACGACCAGCCCCCGCGACAAATTTCATGAAGTTCACAACACGCGCCGCGGTTTTGGCCGTCGATCAAGGAACTACCGGCACGCGCGCCATTCTTTATGACCGGCACGGCAAGTGCCTCGCCTCCGCGTATCAAGAATTCCGTCAATATTATCCTCATCCCGGTTTTGTCGAACATGATGGCCTGGAAATTTGGCGGACGACTCTCAAAGTTATTTCCCTTGCCCTGGAACGCGCCAGAATAAAATTTTCAGACCTTGTCTCCATTGGAATAACCAATCAACGCGAAACAACCGTTCTATGGGACCGGCGGACGGGAAAGCCGGTTCATCACGCCATTGTTTGGCAGGACCGCAGGACTGCGGATTTTTGTCAGAAGCTCCGCCAAAGAGGTTTCGAAAAAGAATTTCGTGATAAAACAGGGCTTGTCCTGGATCCTTATTTTTCCGCAACTAAAATCCACTGGCTTTTGGAGCATGTGCCCGGTCTTCGCCGCAAAGCCAAGCGGGGGCAAATCCTTTTTGGGACCATCGACAGCTGGCTTGCCTGGAAATTGACGGGAGGAAAAGCCCACGTTACGGATTTTACCAACGCGTCGCGGACATTACTTTTCAACATTAAAACGCATTCTTGGGATAAAAATTTACTCCGCATCATGAAGATTCCGCATACTTTGCTCCCCACGCCGAAGTTTTCCGCTGATGAATTTGGCCAAACAAGTTCTCAAGGTCCGATCACAGGCGGCATTCCCATTCATGCCGTGATGGGCGATCAGCAGGCCGCTCTTTACGGACAAGCTTGCTACAAATCCGGTGAAGTGAAAAACACCTATGGAACCGGATGTTTTGTTGTCATGAATCTGGGTAAAAAATTTCCAAAAGTTCCGTTCGGACTTTTGACAACCCTGGCATGCGATAAGGAAGGACGCCCTGTCTATGCGTTGGAAGGATCCATCTTTATCGCTGGGGCAGCCGTTCAATGGCTTCGCGACGGCCTGGGATTTTTCCGGCATGCCTCTGAAACATACGCCATGGCAACTCGCGTTAAAGATGCAGGCGGCGTTACCGTGATTCCCGCATTAACAGGTCTTGGATCTCCTTATTGGAACCCCAATGTGCGGGGGATTATCACCGGGCTTACGCGGGGGACAAAGCGTGAGCATATTGTTCGGGCAACTCTTGAAGCTATCGGCCACGAGAGCGCTGACGTATTAGAAAGCATGAAATCGCTGTATGGACATGGGCTGAAAACTCTCAAAGTGGATGGAGGAGCGACCTCCAATCCTTTTCTCATGCAATTCCAAGCTGACATTCTTGAAATTCCTATTCTTGTTTCTGATATTCAAGAGTCCACGGCGTGGGGAGTTGCAAAACTGGCCGCAAAAAAAGCCGGTTTTTGGACGGATTTGGCATCCATTGACCATCACCGAAAATACCGCATTTACCGGCCTCGTATGAAATCATCTGAAAGGATCGCCCGGCGCCAGTTATGGAAGCATGAAATAAAACGCCTTTTTTTGCCGTAACTTCCATCCCTATTTAGAGTACCGTTCATTCTTTTAAGAATTTGCCGATACATTAAGACACTATGGGTCTCTTTGAATTCGGTCGCAAACTAGATCTCGCCAAAGAATATTCTCTCGAAGACATTCCCTTATTTTCTTCCCTTTCGGGTTCTGATCAAAAACTCGTTGAAAAGCAAGCGCGTCTTGTTCAATACCGCCGCGGAGACATTGTTTATGAGGAAGGAACTAAAGCGGATGCGTTTTATGTCGTTATTTCCGGGCGTTTTCGGCTCTTTCATGCTGCCCAGGCGCATGAGATGGAGCAAACCTTGCTTTATTTCTACCGGGGAGATCATTTCGGAGAAACGTCTCTTTTGACCGGCCGGGCACACAGCGCCACGGTGGAAGCTAAAAGTGACGGTTTGATTTTGCGGATGGAAAAAGATGATTTTCTAAAACTCGTCAACGACATTCCCGCGATTTCTCTTCATCTAAGCCGCACGCTCGGTCACCGGCTTACCAAAAGTGAAGAAGCCGGTCATCGTCGAGAAGTTAAAATCGCCGCTTTTTATACCCAAAGCCATCCTCACAATATTTTTCAATTCTGGCTGGATTTTGCGTCTGCCGTGGCGCAGCAAACAAAGCGCAAAGTCCTCGTGGTTGATTTTGTTTCAGAACGATACGCGCACTTTCGCGAGGAATTTCACCGTGAGATGGAATTAAGTTATGACCTTTCGCGCAGTGAAACTCCGCGTGAGGGGGAATTTAAACCAACGGTGATCCAACACCCCTCAGGTTTTAATTATGTGCATATTCTGTCCGACACCGTGGGGGGGAAGGACGAAAAAAGAGTTTCTTCGCTGCTGACTTTTCTGACCTATCGCTATGACTATCTGATGCTCCGTCTGCCGCGAAATATGGGGCATGTCAGTTTCGAGGGATTAAAACAATCGGATACGGTTTATGTTTACTGCGAGGCCGAAAAACAACAGCTTACGGAATGTTCTGAGTCCCTGCAAGAACTTGTCCAGGGTTTTGGATTTAGCAAGCGCGAGGTCAAAGTGATCGTGCCGGCCAAAAATATTAAGGATGAAAACGTCTTTGACGAATTTGAAAAGATCCTGGGCTTTCGAATTTTTTCGTTGCTTCCGGAGCGCGAAGACAAATCGGAAAAATATCAAACCGCCTTGCGATACTTGGCCAAGGAGTGGACAGGAACCTTGGTGGGGTTGGCGCTGGGAAGCGGGGCCGCCTATGGGTTGGCGCATATCGGGGTTTTGAAAGTCCTTGAGGAAGAAAATATTCCGATCGATGTTGTGTCAGGCTCCAGTATTGGAGCGCTTGTGGGCGGGCTTTGGGCGGCTGGCTATAATTCCAAGGAGCTTGAAGAACTTGCGCTCGGGATCAACAAAAGAACCGCTTTTTTTAAGCTGATTGGTTTTCAAGATATTTCCGCAGCTCATCGCGGATTTTTTAAAGGCCATCAGGTGAGCCGTTTTCTCCGATCCTATATAGGCAATAAAACCTTTCAAGAAACGCGTATTCCTCTGCGTATCATTGGCACTAACCTATTTACCTCGGAAGAAGTAATTTTTGAAGCGGGGAAGGTGGTGGATGCGATTCGAGCAAGCATTTCCATTCCAGGAATTTTTCGCCCCTTTTTTCACAAAGGTGATTATCTTATGGATGGCGGGGTGATTGATCCTTTGCCGGTCAAGGTTCTGACCCAGATGGGGGTTAAAAAAATTATTGCCGTTAATGTGCTTCTCAGCCCCAAAGACAGGGTGGAACGCAACCGTCTTCTTGAAGATATGCGGGCGCAGAAAGTAAAGGAGTTGTCCTCTAAAAGTGTTTGGAGAAAAATCATGGCTGGGATGGGAGAGGCCTTAAAAAATCGTTATTCCATCAATGTTTTTAATGTCATCATGAACACGATTCAATTTATGGAATATGAAATGGCGGAAACGTGGGGAAGTAAGGCCGACGTATTGATTCATCCCGTTATTTATGAAGGGCATTGGGCCCAGTTTTATGACCCGATGAAGTTTATTCGTGCGGGAGAAGAGAAAACGCGTGAACAGTTGGGAGAAATCAAGAGATTGTTGACGGAATGAACGAAGGGGTCAGCCTTCTCGCAATGACCCAGAAGGTGTGATATTATTTTAACGTAAACCTCAACCGGAAGTTCAACCCATCGAGGAACAAATGCCAGAAATCGTTATTGCAGGGGCGGTTCGTACACCTCAAGCCAATCTGGGAGGTGCCCTGAAGGATTTCACCAACCATGCTTTGGGACAATTAACTGTCCGCGCACTTTTAGAACGTACCAAAGTTGATCCTGCAGCCATTCAAGAAGTTATCTTCGGCTGTGTCGGCCAGCAATCCGATGCCGCCAATGTCGCCCGTGTTATCTCTCTTTTAGCGGGTCTTTCCAAGGATATTCCAGCCTTTACGGTCGCCCGCAATTGTGCCTCAGGGCTTCAATCGATTACGAGCGCCTATCAAATGATTCATGCCGGGGAGGCGGATTTGGTGCTCGCCGGAGGCGTGGAGGTGATGTCGGCGTCTCCTTTTGTGAATCGTGACCTCCGGTTTGGGAAAAGGCTCAAAAATTCTGTTTTGATCGATACGATTTGGGAAGGATTGACCGACCCTGTTTGCAATCTAATTATGGGAAGAACGGCGGAGAATTTGGTGGAAGAATACAAAATCTCACGCCAAGAACAGGATGAATTTGCTGTTTTATCCCATCAGCGGGCTTTTCGCGCTACGCGCGAGGGTAAATTCAAAGACGAAATCGTAAAGGTCATGATCCCCAAAAAAGTCATGGGTAAAGAAATGCCTCCCGAAACTTTTGTCAACGATGAAGGCATTAACCCCGCGCTCAATATGCAGACCCTTTCACTCTATCCGGCAGTTTTTAAAGAAAATGGAACTGTGACGCCCGGAAATTCTTGTCCCATTTCCGACGGTGCCGCGGCGGTCCTCGTTGCGACGGCTGAAAAAGCGAAGGCGTTGGGCCTGGAAATTCTTGGAACGATCCGAGGGTATGGCTATGCCGGTGTCGCGCCGGAAAAAATGGGGATTGGTCCGATATGCGCATCGCCCATTGCCATGAAAAGGGCCAAAGTGGAACTGGGAGATATTCAGCTTATAGAAATCAATGAGGCCTTTGCGGCCCAATACCTTGCGGTAGAAAAATCCATGAAATTGAGTCGCGAGATTGTGAATGTGAACGGCGGGGCCATTGCCTTGGGCCATCCGGTAGGAGCGACGGGAACACGGCTTGTCGTCACCCTCCTTTATGAAATGAAACGGCGGAATCTTTCGCTTGGTCTTGCCACGATGTGTGTGGGCGGTGGGCAAGGCGGCGCGATTATTCTGGAACGAAAATAAAAAAGGAACTTCATGTATATCTATAAAGTCGGGGTTGTTGGCGCGGGCCAAATGGGATCCGAAATTGCCCAGGTGGTAACTTATGCCGGTTTGCCCGTGGTGCTAAAAGATGTGAAAGAGGAATTCGTGCAAAAAGGTCTTGAGAGAATACGTGGAATTTACAAACGCCGTGTGGACAAAGGCAAGATGACGGCGGCGGAAATGGAACAAAAATTGGCGCTCGTGATTCCCACGACAAGTTATGACGATTTCAAGGACGTGGACATCGTCATCGAAGCTGTCCCGGAAAAAATGGAAATGAAAAAGCAGGTGTTTCAAGATCTTGAAAAAGTGGTGGGCCAGGGGACGATTTTTGCCACCAATACTTCAGCCTTGTCGATATCAGAAATGGGTGCGGCCACCAAACGGCCGGAAAAATTTGTCGGCATGCACTTTTTTTATCCCGCGTCGGTCATGAAGCTCATCGAAGTCATTCCCGGTCTTGCGACGGGACAGGAGACTGTGGAGGATGTGGCCAATTTTTCGGAATCGTTGCGCAAGATCCCGGTGCGCGTGAATGAATGCGCCGGTTTTTTAGTCAACCGGCTTTTGATGCCGTACCTGAATGAAGCGGCGTACTGCCTTCAGGAGGGTTCGGCGACGAGAGAGGATTTGGATAAGAGGGTGCGGGATTTTGGTCTTCCTATGGGGCCCATCACGCTTGTCGACAATCTGGGAATTGATATTTGTGTTGATACGACTAAAGTTTTGCTGGAGTCTTATGGCAATCGGATGAAACCGGCCGAAATCTGGTACAAACTTTATGATGCTAAATATTTTGGAACAAAAACCGGCGCCGGATTTTATTCCTATTCACCGGACAAACCGGATGTTTT
Source organism: Candidatus Omnitrophota bacterium (assembly GCA_016196565.1). Next base: position 53,273 of record JACPXK010000111.1, read on the forward strand.
GTCCAAAATGATCGCTGAGGTTCAAAAAGAAACAAAAAAAACGAATACCCCTTGTTCCATCGAACGCCTCATTTTTCCCATGATTAATGAGGCCGCGCTTTGTGTGGAAGAAAATGTGGCCAAGCCGGCCGATATTGATTTGGCGATGGTCGCGGGAATCGGCTTTCCTCAAGACAAGGGAGGCATTCTAAAATATGCCGATGAAATCGGTTTGGATCATGTGCTTACCGTGCTTGAAGATCTATACACCAAACATGGTGACCGCTTCTGGCCCGCGCCGAGGCTGCGGCGGATGGTTGGTGCAAAATTTTTCGGCAAAAAAAGCGGCAGAGGATTTTTCGAATACACATAAGGAGTGATTCTCATGACGGATTATCAATTTATCAAAACCAAAATTGAAGACCGGATTGCCGTTGTCACGCTGGATAATCCTCCGGTCAATATTCTGACTCCCAAGGTCATCGAAGAAATCGATAAAACCTTTTCCGAGCTGGAAACGAACGGCGACGTGAAGGTCGTGGTTTTTACCACGGCAGGGACCAACGCCTTTATCGCCGGGGCAGATATCAAGGAAATTGCCCAAATTAATTCTCCGGACAAAGCCAAATTTCTTTCCCAACAAGGACAGGCAGTGTTCAATAAAATCGAGAATTCCCAAAAAACAAATATCGCGGCCATTCACGGCATTTGTGTGGGTGGGGGAAATGAGCTTGTGATGGCATTTCATATGCGGGTGGCGGGTGAGCGCGCCCGATTCGGCCAGCCCGAGATTAGTCTGGGAATTATTCCGGGATTTGGCGGCACTCAGCGCCTTGTGCGTTTGGTAGGGCTTGCCAAAGCCAGAGAACTCAATTTGACAGGGGATGTGATTACCGCTCAGGAGGCATTGCGCGTGGGGCTTGTCAACCGCGTGGTGCCGGACGGCGAACTCATGAAGCAAACCCTGGGCCTGGCCAAAAAAATCGCCTCAAAAAGCAGGGTGGCTTTAGAGCTTTGTGAAAAAGCCATGCATCAAGGAATGACCATGACTTTGGCGGAAGGATTGGCGCTCGAAGCCGATCTGTTTGCCAAGATATCGACAAGCCAGGACATGAAGGAAGGAATTCAAGCTTTTCTGGAAAAAAGACAACCAAAATTTCAAGATAAATAATTATTCAGGAGTGATCCAATGCACCATAAAAAAATCTTTTTCATTCTTCTTATGGCTCTGTTTAGTCTTGCCGCACTTTTTTCGAAAGATAGCGAGAAAGATAAAACCGTGAAGCAAGAAGGATCCCAAGCGTCAACGATCGAGCAGAACAAATGGGGGCGTCTTGAGGTTCCTAAAGTACCCAAAGTGGAACCGGTTCCCCAGGTGCCTAAGCCGATGATTCCTGTAAAAACCGCAAACACAAAAATCTTGCAATTGCCCGGGATCGATCCTAATGTCACAAAGCTTCAAAAAGAAATTCAAGATATTATTAAACTGAATGAGGAATTGAAAAATCGCTACAAATCTCAAGCCTTAGAAATTCAACGGATTAGTGAGCAAGCAAAGATCCATCAGAAAATTCTTGAAGAAATGAATGAAGCTTCACGCAAAACGCCTGTTCTTAAACCTCAGGATACCGAAGAGCTTTTGAAACAGGAAAAGTTGCGGATGATCCGGCAGGAGACAGAAGCCAATCAGAATTTTATTGAAGGACTGCAGGATAAAAATAGTATTCAGCCTGTAGATGCTGCAGGAACCGAAAAGCCAGCTAAAACTTCCTGATGGCAATACATTCTGAAGAATCTTGCAATCTCGTCCAGATTTTTCTCGACCGAGTCAAGTGTTACGGAACTCGTCCCGCCTTATATGACCGCCCTCGCGGGCGGCCTCAACCTTGGACATGGCAGGAATGGGCATTTTCGGTTAAGAAAACGGCCCTCGGTCTTCATAGTTTAGGCGTTAAAAAGGGAGACTGCGTCGGGATTCTTTCGGAAAACCGTCCGGAGTGGACTTTTGCGGATTTGGGAATTTTGAGTCTTGGGGCTGTAACCGTTCCAATTTATCCTACGTCTTCCTCCCGGGAAATTGTTTATATCCTCGAACATGCCGAGATTAAAATTTTATTTCTTTCCACGCGTATTCAATTTGAAAAAATCCGTTCTTTTTTGGATGCCAACGCCTTAATTCAAAAAGTAATTATTTTTGATGAGGAAAACATTCGGCATCCAAAACTCATGGGGCTTAATCCATTAATGGGAATGGGGTATCGCGAAGCCCTTAACAATGGCAATCTGTACCAGAGTCAAGTGCGGGAAGTCCGGCCGGACGATGTCGCGACGGTTATTTATACTTCCGGGACCACAGGCCCGCCGAAAGGCGTGATGTTGACCCATCACAACTTTATTGCAAATTATTTGGGGTCTCGGGAAAAAATAAAAATTTCGGAGAAAGATATCGCCCTTTCTTTTCTTCCTCTTAGTCATGTCTTTGAACGATTGGCCGGCTATTATTTTATGATTTTTCACGGGGCAGTGATTCATTATGCGGAAAGCATGCAAACCGTTCCTGATGACCTGGTAAGGGTGCGTCCAACGGTTGCGGCGAGTGTGCCGCGTCTTTATGAAAAGATGTATGCGAAAATCCTGGAAACAGTTGAAACGTCACCGGCTTTAAGGCGTAATCTTTTCGCTTGGGCGGTACGGGTCGGACGGGAACGCGCACGAACGAAACTGGCCCGTAAAGCGGTAGGATTTATCCTTGAGCTCAAATTTTTTATTGCAAAAAAAATGGTGTTTCAAAAACTAAAAAGCAAACTGGGAGGAAGAATACGATTTTTCATTTCAGGTGGCGCTCCTCTGGCCAAAGAACTGGCGGAATTTTTTTATGCGGCGGATGTTCTCATTCTGGAAGGCTACGGACTTACAGAAACATCTCCGGTCATGACCGTGAATGCGGCTGATCAATTCCGGTTTGGAACGGTCGGCCAAGTACTTTCCAATATCAAAGTTAAAATCGCCGAGGATGGAGAAATTTTGACGCAAGGCCCCTGTGTGATGAAGGGGTATTACCGGAATGAAACCGCAACTGGGGAAGCTATGGCGGGGGGGTGGTTTCATACGGGGGATATCGGGGTCTTTGATCCGGATGGTTTTCTTAAAATTACCGACCGCAAAAAGGACATCATCGTCACCTCGGGGGGTAAAAATATTTCTCCGCAGAATATTGAAAATTTGGTTCTCTCCGACAAATTATTCTCGCAGATGGTGGTGGTGGGGGATAAAAGGAATTATTTAGTCGCTTTGGTCGTTCCAAACCGCAATGAAGTAGAAAACTATGCTCGGTCCAGGAATCTTGATGGAATATCGTGGTGGGATCTTTTACAGCGTTCCGAAATTTATGATTGGATCAAATCCCGGCTCGACGAAAAACTTAAAGATTTAGCCTCCTACGAACAAATCAAATCCATGGCGCTTCTTCCGGAAGAATTGTCTTTGGCGGCCGGAGAGCTTACTCCCACCCTGAAAATCAAACGCAAAATCGTGATGGAAAAATATCAGACTCTAATAGAAGGATTGTATCGGCGTGGAGAAATCCGAACCCGCAAATAAACTCGCCTCAGCTTCCCCATGGGAAGAAGGTGCTTTTTATGGTCCCGACCATCTCCGGCTTTTTTACAAATTTTATCCGGGGCAAGAAGCCACCGATTGTTTGGTGATTCTCCATGGACACGGAGAACATTCCGGCCGTTATGAAAAATTCGCCGCGATTTTAAAACATGAAAAAGTATCCATCGCCAGCATGGATTTGCGCGGCAGCGGCCGTTCGGAGGGAAGGGAAGTTTATGTGGAATCGCTCCGTGATTATATCGATGATTTTTCCGCGTTTATTCAATTTTTAAAACTCCGCTATGGAATTCAAAATAAGATCATTCTTCTCGGCCATAGTCTGGGAGGACTTATTGCGGTTCATTGGGCCATCGAACATAGTCAGGAGATCAAGGGAATGATCCTTTCATCGCCGTGTTTGGGGCTTCGCTTGCCGGGTTTTCTGACCCATTTTAACGGTTTTCTCAATCATTGGTTTCCCAAACTTCTCTATCAGAATCCCGTTTATCCCCCCCATCTTACGCATAATCCGGAAGAGGTTATTCTGTATCGCAACGATCCCTTCATCAAAAGAAAAATCACTGTCCGTCTTATTCATGAAATGCTAAAATCCATGAGTCTTTTGGAGCGAAAGGAAAATATACGCTTTCCCTTTCCGGTTTATATTTTGACGGCCGGAATAGAAAAAGTCGTTGATTCAACACGGACCCGGACATTTTTCCAAAGACTCGAAGCCCCCGAAAAAGATCTCATCGTCTTTGACGGTTATTATCATGAAATTTTTAACGAGCTTGGCCAGGATAAGGTCTTTGATGCACTGAAAGTTTATTTGAATAAAGTACGCCATTTCACGGGTTCGTCCTCTTCGGGGACGGCTCGATAATCGCCGGCCTACTAGTAGAAGCCCTCTTAATTTAAGCATTCCATGGGCCCGTAGCTCAGCTGGGAGAGCGCCACATTCGCATTGTGGAGGCCAGGAGTTCGATCCTCCTCGGGTCCAGTCGATCATAGCGTTTTATAGCTTTTTAAATAAATAAGTAATTTTATATAGCTTCCTCACCTAATATATTACATATCAACTAGTTACATAGTTTTTCCCCTACCTTTCTTGACTTCTCTATTCTTGCCATATATACTTCATCAGTACTTTTAATATAGCTTAAATAACCAATCTTTTTAAGAATACCGGCTATACTTATTCCGTTAGTCTTTCTCGGCAATGTTGTATAGGAAAAATTCTGTGGTTTAAAGGACCATTAGGGACGGCAATCCTATGATGGAATGGCAAAAACCCAAGGCGAAGCTTTCTCTTCGCATCACCGCGTTTTTGACCGCCATGATTTTCACGTATAACAATTGCGTGTGGGCGGATGGCGCCAACCTGATTGATTCCTTTTCCCAGAAAAATAACTCCCAGCCGGCTGCATCTCTTCAAACCGATAACCCAGTCCAAAAGTCATTCTTCGATGCCGTCCAGCTTTCGGATTCCATCGGCCAAATCAAAAAATCCTTCCAAGGATCCCATAACCGGATCGTCATTCATATTCAAGACGCCCATGTCAACGAAGAAGCACAGCGCAATATCGCGAATATTCTCGATTATTTTGCCGCCCAGCATCGCCTTAGCTTAGTCAATCTGGAAGGTGCCGAGGGAAAACTGGCCACCGAGTTATTTTCCGTTTTTCCTGATCAGAAAGCCCGGCAGGACGTGGCCGACTATTTTTTAAAACAAGGGCGCCTCACCGGGCCGGAATATTTGTCGATTGTTCACCGGCCGGATCTCAAACTTTATGGAATCGAAGACAGGGTGATTTATGAAGACAATCGCCGGGCTTATTTGGACGCCCTCGATTTTAAAGACCGTGATGAGACTCTGCTTACCGCTTTGGATAAAGTCCTGGCGGACGTTTCCCGTTTTGTTTTTTCGCCGGAGCTGCGCGAATTAAACCGCCGGCATTCGGCATTTCATGAAGGCGGAAAAGAGTTGGTGGCTTATGTCCGGTATTTGGTGGAAATGGCGGAAAAACACCATATGGCTGTCCATGATTATCCGGGCCTTCATTCTTTGCTTTCCCTCATCGATCTCGAAAAACAAATCGATTTTGAAAAAGCCGAAAAAGAAATTGAGACCCTCACGGGAGATCTGAAAAAAGTCCTTACGCGGGAAAAGTTGTCCCAGTTTTTGACCAATACCGTCCAGTTCCGCATGAAGAAAATGAAGCGTGCGGATTATTACGGCTATTTGGAGGATGAGATCCAGGGATTGCCCGTTGGAGGAACGCTGGCCGGGGATATGGGGGCTCCCGTATCGATGAAAGAAAAGTATCAAAATGTGCTTCTCTACCTGCAATACATGCGGCTTTATGATTCCATTCAACTCGAAATTTTCGATGAGATCGAAACGCTGGAAAAAGGCATCAAAAATAAACTGTTCCGCAATGAGGACGAAGTCAGACTCGATCATTTGTTCCGCATGTTTGAAATCTTGCGTAAAATTTTTGATTTTTCGCTCACGAAGCAGGACGCGGACTTCTTTTATAGCTTCCGGGATGAATTTAATGCCGCCACTTTTCAAAATTTTCTCACACCGCTTTTAAAACAGCATCACTTCTCCTACGGATTGCCGTCCCAAATGGAGATGCTCGATCAAGACCTTGGCCGCGTTGAGAAATTTTACGCCGCAGCTCTCAAACGCGACCATATCTTGATCGAGAAAGCGGTGGAGAAAATGGAATCCGAGAATCAGAATATTGCGGCCATTGTGACGGGGGGGTTCCATACGCCGGGCATTGAAAAATACCTGAAGGAACATGATTACTCCTACCTGATCATACAACCCAAAATCGCCAGTGCGGTCGACGCCAAGAAAGAAGCTGAACTTTATCAAAAAGCCCTCCGCCAAAGCCCCATGCAAATGGAAAAACTTTTGGTGGAAGCCTATTTCCCGCCTAAATCCCCGGTATTAAACGACCCGCGTTTTCAATTGGGGGCGGGCGGAATGCTCCTTCCGAGTGACGAAGTTCCCGGTGCTCTCGAGATGATCAACCCGAAAAGCGAAACTCGCATGACGGCCGAACAAATGATGAAGAAAAATTCACGATATGCCCACATGATTTATCTTTGGGCGTTTATGGCGGTCGCCTCGATTTTCGCCGCCGACAATTCTTCCCAGATGATCGAGCAAATCGGGAGTTTGATTCAGTCTAAAATTCCGGCCCAACATCAAAAACCGGTGAGAGAGTCTTTATTTGCTCCCTTCGCCAACAGTGTCCGCCGGCAGGATACAAAAAAGGGGATCGATATTGTTTATTCAAGCGGTCTTGGCTCTGGTTACCGGATTTTTGGAAAAGCCCGCAGCAACAAACGCTCTGAAATCCGCGCCGCGATCGGCAGCCGCCGCAGTCTGACAGCGGTTGAATTGCCGAATGGCTTTGAAATTTCGACTTCGCCCGTTGATGAGGCATTTATTCCCCCTGGTGTGCTTAAGGAACTAAAAACGGCGGCTCGTCTTGAGGCGTCGCCGCGATCAGAATTACGAAGCCCATTGGAATCGGAAGTTACGAGTCATGACGGAGATGCAGGTGCCGCCAATTTTGAAAATATTTTTTCTGTAATATCTCCAGGCAGGCCGATCACAATTCAACAAATCTACAATAAGTATCGAGAAGATAACTTCGGAGTTTGGGACGCCAGCGATAATGCGGCATGGCTCATCTTGCTGGCGGCAAGTTTTAGAGATGATGAGATGATGGACCAAGAAATAACTTGGGCTATCCATCAAACTGCTGCTGTGATGAATGATTACAAGACTTTTCTTGAGAAAGTAAGGGACTTGCGTTTTCCCTTGGGAGATCTTGAGGGTATTGAAACGCAAGCTAATGGGCTTGTGGACAAAGCCATTGAATTGGCAGAACACTACGATGTAAAGAATCAAAAAACAAATCGTGGGAAAATTCATGCAGCCCTTTTTAAAGATACGTACGGCTTCGTTTTTCGTGTCCTGAAGGTGGGTGATTTTTCGAATACTCCGGTGGCCTTGTTAGAGGCGGCTGCAGGTCAACCCGGCATCATGACTCAAGTAGACCAGATTCTTAAGGCTGTGCCTGAAAAAATAAAAGGCGCGGGATCAGATACTGAACCTATGAGGGACTATGTGCCGAGTGCTGGAACTCATGTCGGTGCGGATGATGCGCAACCAGTTCAGGTTGATGATTCTTCAGCGGAAATTCCGATTTATACTGCTCCGCCGGCAACCACGGCACCCTCCGCTCCAGCGTCCGCCACAAAATCTACAGTTTCGCCGGCCGCATCGGCTCCTGCAACTATGGCGGTGCCGCTGGTGCCAGAAGTAAAACCCGTTGTCAAGCAACCCGCAAGCGCTGCTATTCCCGTAAAAAAAACAAATCGTTGGGCCCAAGCAAGGGAGGGAATAGAAAATCATTTGACCGCAGCACGGAATTTTGTCTCAAGCATCAAACTCCCTGATTTCCGAGGAATGATTTCAAACGCCTGGCGCAAATTTCTAGCTTGGCCGATCTGGACAAGAATTCGGCAAACTCCGGCAAAACTTTCCCGCAAACTCCCTGATCTCTCGGGATTATCCGCAAGAGTAAAAGCAAGATTAAGCGATTTTCGGGAGAATCATCGACAAAAAAATGAGGAAAGAAAAACGGCTCTTGATGCGGCGCGTGCGCAGGCTGAAGAAGCCGGACTGACCTTTGCGGAACAAGGCGAAGTGACGCCGCAAAATGTCGCAAGACTTATTGCGGCCAGAAAACAAGCGGTAGCAGAAGCGTTGTCCGTTAGCCTTGTGGAAATGGCATTAGCGGGAAAAACAACTGCGGAAATTAGAAAAATGGCCCGGTCCACACAAGCCGCAAAGAAAGTGAGCCTAAGGACAAAACTTTCGCAAAGGGGAAAAATTTTCGTCACACCGTTGAAACACTTCATTGCAAGGGAAAAAAGGCTTTTTCCGGATTCACTTCGCGGAGGTTTATTTTATGGCTCCGCGTTTGCGATGGGGGCCGTTCTTTTCTGGCGTCTTGTGCTTCCACTTCCTCCCGCGACTGCCGTTGAGACTGCTAAGCCCGAACCCGCACGAGCTGCCGCCGTATCAGCCGCTCCACCGGCGGAAGAAGCTGCATTGCCGTCCGCAGAAATCGTTCCACTGGAAGAAAAAGAACCTATTCAGGCACAGGCGAAACCCGCTCAAGCTCCAATTCCTGCGGAAGAAAAGCCCGCTCAACCTGAACCTGTAGCGCCACCGGCTCCAGCTCCAGCAAAAGCCCCCAAAGTAGAAAAAAGCGAACCGGAAGTACCGGCCCAGGAAAAACCCGGAGAGATTGTTGTCGATGAAGATTTGGAACGTGAGAAAGAAGCGGCTCGTAAAAGAGACCAAGAGTTACGTGAACATGAAGCTAAAAAGGAAGCCGAAAGGCAAGAGGCCGCCCAGGAACTTCAGAAACTTATCATCGAAAAAAGAGCGGCGGCGGTAGAAGCGCTCAAGGCTCGGGGAGAAAAATTTGAAGGTTTCGGCAATGACACTTATCAAGACAAAAATGGAAATACTCACAACGTTTCCAAACTTCTCGAAAGATTTGATGCCGTCATTTTTGTTGTGGATGACAGGCTTCATGCCTTTGGATTAGACAGCGATTCTGTGAAGGAGCTGCGAACGGCTATCAGAAACAATCATGATGCCCAAAAAAATGACAGCAGCCTGCCTAAAAATGTGGGTGTGATTTACAATCCTAAAACTAATACCCTCGTGATTGTGGGGGATGGGCCCGATCGAGTCTATACGGCCACGGATATGTCCTTTTACTGGATCGATTCAATCAAGATTGTAAAGATGAGCCTCGATACCAACAGACCGGGACATGGCTTAACGGATAAAGATATGAAAAGTCTGCTTTTTCAAATGATTGGAATCTCAGTGATGTATAAGCAGATAAATAACGACGGCATTCCAGTTGCGGGTAACATCGGCATTCCTTCGCCAGACGATCATTTCGGTTATGCAAAATGGGGACCTTATATCAGAGGGGTTAGCAAATTCAACGTAATGCGTCATCAAGAGAACAATGCGGCCGGACAACCACGTTCTGAAATGAGATCTCCGCAAGAAATACACGAAACGCAAGCTATGATGGAGTTTTATGCTCCGGATGGTTTGGTTCAAGGGAGTGCTGTTGCGGAGGAGGCGCCAGTTGTGGGAATTGCCAAACTTCCGCTGCCGGAAAAGAAAGCGGAGACCATGTCCGGTATTTTTGTTGAAGTCTTTAAAAAATTCGCGAGGTGGAATCTTATCGCGGTTGGAACCTTCCTGAGTTTAACCCTTGTTCATATTTTGACCGGCGGCCCGGTGAGACAGGAGTTTTCCGAAAGGGTGGGCCGTTTCACACAAAGACCTTCCGCGGTTTCCGCCCCGGAAACTAAATCAGAAGGTGTGAAGCCTGAAACCGAACAACCACCTACGGAAGAATCGGAACCGCGACCCAAAATTGATTTGGCAAAATTCACGCCGGCGCCGGTGATTAGACGCGCTATTTTGCCGGATGCCCGAAAACTTCCGACGGAAGTGCAAACCGTATCGCTGGAAGGATACAAACCAACGGATTATCGATTTCCATCGAAATATTCTCCTTATGAAACGCGGGCCCCGTGGGCGGATCCGTTTAATTCAAGTTATGTTCCTCTGCCTGACGATAGTGTCCGTCTCAAACCCGTCGAAGCTGCTTCGGCAAGCGCCAATCAGGCGTCAGGGAGTGTTCTCCGAGGCGAAATAAAACGCATCAAAGCTGAAAGAGAAGCGCGCGAGGCCCATGAAAGAGCTTTAAAAGACGCCTTCGACCGGGGAGTCCTCAATCGCATCGAAGTGGTTCCCGAAAAGACCGTTATCGATAAAAGTAAATTCTCTTTTGTCTTTAAGGATGAAGCGGGAAATATTCAAAGTTATGAGGGGCTTGCTAAAAACATAAAACCCGGAAGCGGAGTTCTGTTTGTTATCACGAATCAAGGATTTAAAATTACGCCGGAAATATTATTTAAACTGAATGCTTGGAGAAACGAAAATCCGGGACTGAAGATTTATGTTCTATCAGGAGATGAAAAAACTTTCAAAGGTTTTGCCGGCCGTTATGGGATAGATCCAGGTCAAGAATGGGGGTCCGCATTTTTGGGAAAATCAAAAAATTTTCGCGGACCTTTTCTTGCCGGAAAATTACCTCCTGATACCGAAGTCCGTAAGGCTTTGGAAAAACCTAGAATCGTGCTTGATCAGAACGTCCCGAACATTATTTTTTCGAGCCCCGTCACCTTGTCGAACGGAGTCGTTGTCAACTCTCTCGAAGAGATGGTGCAATACGAATATCATGTTAAATTGAAATTTATTACGGAGTGGTGCCCTCAATGTCCCGCAAGCGTAAGCGAATTGGCCCGTCAACAATCCTCCTTGGAAGGACAAGGAGTATTTTCGCTCGTTCTAGTTGAAGGAGATTCTCAGTCTGGAGTGAACGCTCTTCTTAGTGGACAAAGTTCTCGATTCCCGTTCGGGACTTTTGGGCGTTTGCCCGTCGTAGCGACACCTAATGGGACTCTTCAGCGATATGGCGGCTCGAGTTTTCCCTATGAAGCGAATGTTAGCGCTGACGGTAATGGCCGGGTTAGCCGCCGTTCAGAATCAAGAAACGCGTCAACGGAACCGCCGGCCGAAAAAACCTTTTTTGACAAACTTGTTGATGCCAACGCGGGGGTTCCCATTGATACGGGGCCTCAATACAAACGTTTTCAGCCAAATCGTTGGATTGGGTTGGCAAAATTGATTGTGCTTGGGGCAGGGAGCGCCTTGCTGTACCACATGGTCGCAACCTATCTTTCCTCTTACATCGCCGCTTTCTTTGTTGCCACCTTCATGCAAGCTCTTATGGGCATATTACTGTCGCATGTCGCAATTCTTTTAATTTCCGCGGCTTCGGTTCATATCTTAATCAATATAGCCGAAACCGTTTCCGGCGCTTTCCGCACCGACGGTCCTCCGACAATTTTTTCGAAGAAAGAAGTCATGCTGGATTATTTCGCAGCAGTCAAAGTCACCACCGAACAACGGGACGAAATTTTACAAAGAAAAGGCTACACCGTTGAAAGCGTGCCTTCCTACCGGCTGTGGCGGCTTCTTAGCCGGATTGGGCGTAATCAAGAAGAAACTTACATACGCAAGGCGCAAGAACATCATCAGCAAATCCGCGGTCCGCGCAATATTGTGTTTCACATCAAAGACGTCTTGAAAAAGGAAACCGAAAAATCAAAGGCGGGCAAATGGCGAAAATTGCCTGGTGCGATCAAGAAAGGGTCCCGCCAGTGGGCCAATCAAAATTTGGGTTCTGTGCCAAGTGCCGTGGTTTTGCTTTTCGCCATCCCCATGATTCCTTATCACTTGGCGGAAAGTTTCTTGCTTGGCTATTTCGTCCCGAAAATGAAATGGCATTTTGGAGCGCGTCCGAATCAACTTCAGAGCGAGCAAATTCTAAACATCATGGATTATTATTTGCCCGAAGCGCCGAAAAAATCGTCGCCCATGGCCAAATACTTTATGCCATCGTTTGAAGCGGCTCGCAGTGTTCTGTGGGAAGATGCTGTCATTCATCGCGGGGCTTATGAGTTTTTGAATAAACGCCTTTATATGTCGGCCCTTTCCGGAATTGGATATTGGCTTTTGCATGTTACGGGCATAGCGCCTGCATTAGAAACGGTTGTTATTTGGGCATGGATAGGATTTACGCTTTATGCGTGGGCGACTTCCATCATGACGGTCACTTTCATGCATGCGCCAAAATACATTGCCGAGCTTCAGTTTGAGGCCATTGCCAAAAATTGGAAAGAAAAAGCCAATGCTGAAAAATTCAAAGGGGTGGACCAAGAAACCTGGCAAGGTCTGGTGGCGCTTGGAGACCTGCTTCAGCCCGATAAAATTAGAAATTTTGTTCCGGCACTTGGGGTCTTCATGGAAAAAGTAAGAGGTAAGGATGAAGACACTAAGAAAAGAGTGCAAGAGTTCCTCCAAACGCATTTTGCTCCGCTCATTCGCTGGAAGCGTCTGGCGATTACGGAAGATGCCGAATATAACGCTATCCGGAAAAAATTCCTTCCGGACAGTACGGGCCCTCCGGTTCATTGGGCCAATAAAATTCCTGTTCTCAGATTCATCAAAAAGTTTCTTCCGGACCGTACGGGCTCTCCGGTTCATTGGGCCAATAAAATTCCCGTTCTCGGATTCATCATCAGCTGGTGGAACACACCTTTCAGCGGCACTTCGCTTTGGAATTTCTTTTTTAGTTCCCGGACTTATCTCGAATTTCTTCCTTCCATGGTCTTCTGGCATTCTCTCGGTATGAGCGTGGTGCTTCCTTTAGAAATTAAGGGATTCATGGGCGGCGGTTACGGGCTTGACTTAGGAACTGAGTGGGCAAGCGGCGGCCATTTGCGCTCCACAACATTAGAGGAAGAAGGCGTGAACTGGGCCGCGGATTCCGCCGGAACGGTGAAGGGGCTTTACGACGCGGTGGTCCGGCAGATTTGGGCAGACGGGCATATGAGTTTGGAAGAACAGGAAATTATGCATGCGCTGACCAGTCCCGAAAATACGGAAGCTGTCCATGCGCTTCTTGTCCGGCAAATGGATGAGCAGGCCCTTGAATTTTTGAAAAATGTGGTGGAGGAAGAGGCCTTTCGCTTCAAAGGATTTCATACCACGGTTTCCATGATTGAAGTGGAAGCCTTGAGCATGGGCGGTGACGTGTTTTCCGCCGTCAAAGAACTCGCGCATAGTTTTTTCGGCACGGAATCGGGCGGCCCTCCGCCGGTCCATTATTTAGAGCGTGAAAACGCCGCCATTCAAACCCTGCATTTTACCGCACAAAATATTTCTATCGCCCAATATGTCGGGGAAATGGGGGACCATTTGCCCGAAGCAAACAGGGCATCGTTTCACCAAGAATTACAAACTTTGCAGGCCGATCCGCGAATGGCGAAGGGGGGAAGCGTGTATCTTTATGAACTTGCGCTTAACCGGGAGGCCGAAAAAATGCTCGGTCCTTCTCAGGATAGAGCCGTCAGGTTGAAAACGAAACTTGAAGAGGACAGAAAGAAAATTTTGGCCCACGATCCTCAGCGGGACGCGCAGGCCGGGCTTGGGCTGATCGAACAGATTATTGAGGGAAAGTTTCTTGATGAGAAGGGCCGGCTTGATTTTGTTTGGGTGCGTGATGAGAAAACGGGAAAGATAACTGCCACCCGGTTTGAACGCACCGGCGACGATGCGCGGCACACGGCATCCGTCTATGCGGGCCAGTGGACCGTGATGCCGCCCGAAGGCCATGAGGCCCTTACCGACGAATACCTGTATGCCAATGATCGGCTGAAGGCTTCAAGCAAAATTGAAAGCGGACTGCGGATCACCAATTATCATGAACCAACTCCTGATGGAAAAGGAATACGTCCCAAAGCTGCCGTCAAATTTGGGAGTGGTGGAAGGCCGACGGCAGCCACCTTTGTCACTTATAAAGACGATGAAACTTATTATGATTATTACGAGGATTTGAAATGGCATCTTATGGAAATGGATGGAATTCCGCAGGCCCCTGTCGGCGAATTCATCCGCGAAGTTAAAAATAAGGCCGGCGAGGTCATTCGCGTAGAAAAAAACATACTTAGAGATGGGGACCTGATTGTTTACTCCATCGAAGAGCTTGAAGCAGGAAAAGTCAAAAAAGTCACCTTTAATCCTAATGAGCCGATGCTTCGCGAAGTCCGCGTGATAGGAGCCAATGGTTTCCCGGTCAGCATCGAGGACCGCGACAGCCTCCGCCAATATACTTATAACGCCCAAAATGAAATCGAAAAAATTGTGAAATCGACCATGAAAAATGACGGAAAATATTCTTCCGTAGGCACCACCTTTATGATTAGAAAATCAGACAACGTGCGCATCGAGCGCGCCTATGCCGGAGAACAAAGCGAAGATTCAAAAGGGCCTAATTTCCGTTCCGAGCGCGAACATGTGCGTAAAGATGATAAAAGCGCGTGGATTTTGCGGGACGAAAACAATTTTTCTCCGCAAGACTTTAACGATCCGGACAGCCCGGTGAAGTTTAGCCGCCGGAATCAATTCGAAATCAATTTGGAGACCGGTGAAAGTTGGCTGAGGCAAGTCGACACTCCCACGAATGTTCAAAAATATTCGCGCATCCTTGATGAAAACAAGAAATTAAAATATTGGGTTGTGAATGATTATGAAAAGCCAATTAAGCATGTTGCGGCCCGTCCCGCCAATCTCCTGCTTCGCCTTTCAGACAAAAAGGGCCCCTCGCAGCCTGGACCTTCTTCGCTTGAAGAAGAGGAAGATGAACCGGAAGAAACCCAGCTTAAATGGGTTGGCCGGAGCGGTTGGCATGTTTCTAATCTGAGATATGATTCTCCAATGTGGCGGATAAGTTCTCCAGGAACTCCCGAAGCCCTAACGTTTTATCGGGATAATGTGCCTCAAAACGGTCTCTTTACGGTCCGTTATTATCAGGGAGAATTTGACGGCCCAGAAACAGAAATCGATACAAAGAAAAATCCGCCGGTCAAAGTCGCGCTTTTCAGACCGGGAAATTTGCTTCAGCAGCAAATCAATCTCAATCCTAAAACGTCAAAGCCCGAAACGACACTCGTTTTTGACAATGGAAGTTTGCATCACTACTTCACGCATGACGGTGAAGGAAACGCATTCGCGACCACTTTTTCCTTGAGAAACCCCAATCTTACCCGGGACGAGGAAGTGTATTATCAAAAATTGACGCAAAGACCCATCCTGGAAGAGGAAATTAATTCTTATATCAGCCACCGCATTGAACAAAATCGCCCGAATTTGGCGGAGTGGACCAAAGATTGGAAAGACAAAGACGGAAAAAAGATCGAAACCCAACCGCTCACGGAAGAACAAGAAAAAAGTGTCCAGCAAATCTTGCTGGCGGCAAGGCTGAATGGCGAGGTCATGGCTGGCCCGGATATGGAAATGCGGCTTCAACAGGAAATTTTCAAAATAGTCACCGCCGGTTTGTCTTATGAGCAAATGGTGGCCATTTATGAGGCGGGAAAACCGGGAAGGGAAAAAGGGATTGAGATAGCGAAAGCCCCTCCTGCAAAGGCCGCGGAAAAAGCCAAAAAGGCCCCGGCTCCTCCAAGGCAAATAGCCAAAGCGGTGGATGGGGGCGCGATTCAGCCGAAAGTCCGCGAGAAACGCGAATTGCCTGCGGATGGAGAAGTTCCGGCCGAAGAACAATTGAAATATATTCCCGAACCCATCGAAGAAATTCAGGACAATCGTTATCTGCGTTACACGGTTCCCATTGAAATGCTGGATTTGCTCAAAGACTTCACGGTATTAAAGCGCAATGCCGGGACCGGTGGCGGCGAAATTCAAGATCTCTTTAGAAAATGGCTGCGCGAAACTCAATTTACTTATTCGCCCATGGCCGCGGAGGAATTTCAAAAGGCCTATGTGAAGGCCGTCAAAGAAGTGGAAAAAGACCGCGCGCCGCCTGAAATCGTGATTCGCAGCCGCGCGCTTGATGCCGCGGTTGAGCGTTTGACCCGCGATTTTGTGCATCATCCGAAATTCCGCAATCATTTCCTGCAAAAAGTTGCTGGCGCCGCTGCTGCCGCGGGCCCAGTGGGAGCCGGCGCTGCTGCCGATGCCTTCATCATTTCTGATAAAACCAAAGAAGAAGTGGCAAAAACCGTCCGGGCTGTTCTCGCTCCGCTTCTTTCGGAAGATTTGGACCGCATGAATGCCGAACAATTCAAGCGCGTTCAAGAACTCTCAAAAATGACCTACAAGCCGTCCCTGCTTCCCGCACAAAATGAACCTTATTGGGCCAGCGGCGTGGAATTATTTGAAAAGGCCATCAAGTTTAATTTGATCGATAAGGATGGAAATGAAATTCCTTATGCCTCGGCGGCCGAGGGACGTCCCTTTGTTTTTGTTTATGCCGGACATAATCCTGATACCAAAGAACTTGCCGGTGCGGCTGCCAGATTAAAGCAAATTCAGGATAAGTTTGGGCCGCAAGGCGTTCAAATCTTCCTGATTTATCCCAAAACGGATCAAGATGATTTGACCGCCTGGATGGCCAAACAGGGAGTTAATTTTTCAGTCATTCATGATCAGGATGGAAAAATAGGAGAGTGGGGTTCTTTGAAAAAGGCCAAAGGCATTCAAACCTGGTTTTTTGATGCCAACGGAAGGTCCGCGAAAACGGGACTTCCTTCCGATATCGAGTTGATTTCGCAAATGCGCCAGGATTCTGTGCTGAGTCTCGCCCTCAAATCCAATTTGAGCCCTGAGGCGGCCGCAGAGGTTTTTCAAGAATATCACAAAAGTTACAGCACCGTTGTCGGCGAATATCTTAAAAACCCTAAAGTTGTGAATTGGTTCCGCGACACTTGGCAAGTGACCACTCAACTCACGCTTTCCGATTTTGAGTCCCGCGTGCCGGCCGAAAGAAAGGCCGATTTGGCCGGGATTGCCTTTGCCCGCTTGCCCAAGGCCATTCAGGAAAATAAAGATTTGCTCGATCGTGCCGGAATCGAAATCGCGGTCCGCACGGTGAAAGAAAAGACCAACCCGGCGGATAAAATTTTGGACGACATGCTTGCCAAGGAACGCATTCGAAAAGTCAATGAAGAGTCGAGGCAGCGCATGAGCCAGGAAGATAGGGCGGCGCAGGACGCTTTTATCGCCCAAGTGCGGCAGATGACCATGATCGATCCGGAAAAACTTCTGGCCCATGTGGCCGCCAAAGATAAAGACAAAGAACGATACGCCAAATTAAAGACCGCGGAGGAGCGTTTTGAGGAAGCGGAAAGAATCTATATTCATTGGCTTCGTACGACACACAAGAAAATTGTTTTAGCCAATAAATTTAAATGGGATGAGTCAGACCAGTTTCATCCGGATAAAAATGTTCCCAAAGAAATGCGCGGTAAGCTTCAAGCGCAAGCACTTCATGCCGTGGATAAGTCCGCATCGGATCTCAAACTTATGAAGCCTGCGGACCCCGAGCATTTGACTTTCGACCAGCTCGCCCTTTTGTCTTTATGGCGTCTGAAAGAAGATCAACTTGTGAAATACATTCTCGAGGCCCAAGGCCAAGTCGAAACAACGATTTATAATCCTACCAAAGATAAATTGGGCCGGATTGGATTCGGAATGAGCCTTCTCAACTTTCCTCCCATTCCAAGTCCTATTCTTCAAATTGGACGCCGGTGGACAAAATTCACCAGCGCGCCTTCACGGGCCGCCTATGAGGAAAAAGCGCGGCTGATGCCTGATGTCGGCGTGACTCAAGAAACGGTGGCGCTTAAAAATCATGTGGGTTTTTTGAAAAATATTCAAGTGGCCATGTTCCAAGCGGAACAAGAAATACGCTCCACCAATATTATTCGCGCCAATGCCAAGCAAGCTTATCTCAAAGTCAAAGAAACGGGACGTGATGACACGGTAGATAGTTATTTGCTTCTTGACTCAAAGCTCTTAAAACAGATTTACGCGGCTGAAGACCGTATCGAGCAGTATAAAATCGCGCTTCGAAGTTTGGTAAAGGCGCCGATCGGAGCGAAAATCGGGCTCGAGCTTCCGAAAAAAGCCCCGGACATTTCTCTAGCCAAAGATGCCGCGGTGAGCGGGGATGATTACACGGATTTTGCAAAGTTAGACGCCGTTTCTGTGGCAAGCCGCCAAGAAGCCGCTGCTTTCACCAATGCCTTCGGGCTTGATAGGGCAGATTTCGCATTCGCGGAGCCTCCCGAAGTTCAGAACGCCAAAGCCCAGGCCGCCGTCAATATCGCCGATGCGCACGCGGAGGCAAGGCTGACCCTGCCGCATGTCGAAGAAACCACAGAAGTGGCCGTCGGCATTCCTCTTATTTCTCTTGCGCACAGTAAAACCGTCACCACCATGCCTCAAATTAACACCGTCAAAAAATACGCGGAATTTGTCCGTTCGCTCCGTAATATTGATTCCACCAATAAGGATTTGAAAAACACAGCGGATAAAGCGGCGCTTGAAACCGAGCAGTCCAAAAGAAATATCGCGGAATGGACAAAGCAAGCCAGTGAAATTGCTTCCAAGTCCGTCAAGCTTCAGCTTGAACGGGCCGAGGAAACCTTGACTTCGCTTGATGAAGCCACGGATGAAGTCGAACGGTTTTTCAAAATTGATAAAAATATCCGGGACGAAAGGACCCGCATGGATTACGCCATTACCAATTTGGAAAGCCTGCGCCAGCGTTCCGCCTTTTTAGAAAACCGTTTTTATACGACTTTTAGTATTTCTCCCCAAGCCGCAAGGGGTTTGATGGAAAGCGGAGCGCATGAAGCCAAGAAAATGCTTGAAGGCCGTTCCTATCCTGAATTTGTGCGTGTCACCCATCAGGAGGTCTTAAAAATCATCTTAAAAGATGAAACAAAAATGGACGAGGCAATGAAAGAATATGACCGCATCTTCAAGGGTGAAAAAGGGGTCTTGGACGATTATTTCAACAAAACGGCCGCAGCCTGGGTGGCAAAGGTAAAGGGGATTCTCAATCCTGACGGAAAAAAGAATATCACTCAGCAGGATCTTTTGAATTATTTGTCTCAAAAAGCTCCGGGAGTTGTGCAGCGGCTTCAGGAAAATGCCTTCGGACGGCTTGTGGCGCGTTACCGCCAAGACGGTTTGCTCAAAGACGATGCCTTGGAACTTGTGGACGAACTTGTTCCCGGCCGCACCAAAGTTATTTTGGGAGATCCCGAAGACGCGCTGACGCTTCGATTAAGCCGCGACATTCCGCTGGCCATGATGCAGGACAGTATTCTGCAGGCCAAAGTGAAAGTGGTAAAAACTCTCGTGGACATGGGGTATCCGGGCCAAATCCGCGTGCCGCTCCCGGACGCCGGACAGCTTTTCCGTCATGTGGTGTACGAGAATAAACTCGATCCCAAGGCCTTTGAAAATTTCAAAGATTATCAGCAAGCCGTAAAAAATTATCTGCAAAAACCGGAAGCCGTGCAGTGGTTTCGTGACAAAGGAGTCGCAAAACCCACCGTAGAAGATTACAACAAATTAGTGGACGCTGCGGCCAAGAGTTCCGTGGTGGAAAAAGCCCTTACCGCGCGTTTTCAGGATTTATATAAAGCGCGCGTGGGAATTTATTTTTCTAATCCCGCGGATAAAGCAAAACCCAATGGCCAGAAAACCATTGATTGGTATCGCCAGCGTTATTACATGACGTCCGATCTTGTGGCCGGTTTTGAAAAATATGCGCCCAATGACGTGAAGGCGACCGTCATGGTGCAGGCCATACGCGAACTTCAAAAAGAAGCGCCGGGGCTTAATAAAGCCGTTTCGGATGATAACGACGCATTGATTCGATACTTGCAAAAACAAATACCGATTTATCAACAGAAAAAGCAGCAGCAAGTGGATGTGGCGGTGAAAGGGATTCTGAGTGAAGGTGCCGTCTTTTTAAGCGAAGCCAATTCTGTTTTCATGCAAACCGGCGGCTCTCTGACCGTGGAACAGATGAAGGCGATGGTGTCCTCCACTTTGGGCGAGCAGGCCTATAAATACAGCCGGCCTACCCAGCAGCTTTCGCAGCGCTGGGAAAAAATCGAGAGATATTTGGAAGACGCGTTTCCCGGAATGATTGATGACCAGAGCAACGTGTGGGGAGGAACAACAGCCAAGCTGAGCGCGGGAATGGGAAGCGCCACGCTCCATTTTACTCCCCGTGATCTTTCAGCGGAATTTCATGAGGCGGTCAAAAATCTTGAGCTGATGAAAATTTTAAGCGTGCAGCGAAGAAATTTTCTCGTCAATAGTGCGGTTTCTATGGCCTATCAATTGTTCCGCACGGAGCAGCAAGCGGACCTTTTAAGAGACAATCTTAAAGATACCGAAGAAGCCCTTGAGATAATTCGTGAAAAGAGAAAAGAATTGCCGGAAGACGGCGAATTAAAGGCGGAAGAAGGAAAACTGAGTTCTTATCTTATTTCTCACGGACAAAATTTGAGAATGCTCGAGGACACCGTGAAGCTTCACGAATTGGAACTCAAGCAAGCTCTTTCTCTTTCGCCGGAAAGCATTTTGGACCGTAAAGGATATTTTGGTGAAATTAGTTCTCTGGATCAATTCAACGAATGGTCCAAAAGATATCTCAACCGCAATTATAACCGCATCGCGGGGCTCGCCGAGGCGGAAATCCTTAAAAAATACACAGAATACATGCATGAAGCGGCGCAAAGCCCTTCCATGCAAAAGTCTTCGTTTGTCACGGGCTTTCTCATGATGTCATACCGGAACAATGACTTTGTCGGTTCCGATCAAAAACGCGCCGCGCTGGCAATTTCCGAGACCCTTCGAGAAAAGAATGTGGCGGCTTGGCAGGCCCTTAAAACCCCCGTGGGATTTTACAATCTCCGCCAATACATAGAAGAAACCCTCCGGTTCCTGGAACCCAAAGGCGATGGAAGATCGCCCGTAGAGGTTTCTTATAAGAGCTTGATGAAAGAGCAGATTTTTATGGCCAAACAGCTTCTTTCCCACGCCGACGCCAAAGGAAAGCGCGGCCTCAATTTCCGCGAGCAATTTACGGAGCTTGTCGGCGATCTTGAGGCCAATGACGAGGACCTTTCCGAACAGGAATCCACGGACAAGATTTTAGCGTTGCTGCAAGAATTTGGAGTCGTCCTCCGCCAGGAATTGGCTGAAATTAAGCCGGAAGAAAAAATTGCCAAGGCCAAAGAAATTTACTCGATCGTAAAAGATAATTTAAAACTTCCAAGCTCCAAGGCGGTGAAAGAACCGGAATACACTCAGGAAGTTGGAGGTTTCCCCAAAGATAATCGGGAGCGCGATGTCGCCAGTCTCGAGGAAAAAAAACCGATCAGCACTTTGACCAATGATTATCTTCAAGATAAAAGTAATTTAGTTTATCACCGGGTCATTTTAGAACGTCTTCCCACACTCACGGAAATCGGTTTTACGGAAGGCCAGAAAAAGCAGTTGGGCGGCAATGTGGTCATTAAAGATGACAATCTTGCCTATATAAGCCAGCACCTTTCTGTGGGTGAAGCCAAGGCCGATGCCGCGGGGGCGTGGGATTATGCCGGACAAATTCAGGCCCATTCGAAAAGCCAGTATCACGAAAGATTCAAGTTCTTTTTCTTAGGACTAATTCCCTTTATTAACAAAATGGCAACGTCCCAACAGGATAAAAAAGTCACGCTGGTGGCCAAACCGCAATACGTTAAAGACGCTCAATTCATCAAAGAAGGCGAATTTATGGTTTATTTTCCGTCCGCGATTCCCGAAATAATGGAAAGAATGAGTTATGGAACCGGGACGATGTTTTCCATTTCCTTTGACATTCCAAAAGGAGGCGGCGGAGGCGCCGTCAGCACGGGGCAATCGCCCGTCACTACGACAGGGGGCGGAACTTTCGGCGGTGGAGCGGCCATGGGCAGCGTGCCCGGCGGCGAAACCTTAGGCGTGGGATTCACAACTCCGGGTTCTACCATCACAGCCTTTCCGATTCTTGGGACCAAACCCGAAAATCCTTCCAGCGGTGGAAGCGGCGGGCCTATCAGCCTCAGCCCTATCCGCTTTGGCATCATGGATATACGCGGACCGGAACCCATGTATTTTGTGGCCGAAGGTCCCAATTCTGCCATGGGGGGCATGCAGCACGATATTAAGACCGAGGACGTTCATTTCCGGGGAACGCAAGCGCTCATCAATGCCTCAGCGCAATATCACAATTCGGTGATGAAACTGCAAGATAGCGAAGAAAACCTGATTCTATTAAATGAAGCCAAACTCGCCAAATATCCTTTACGTGATCGGGATTTTGACACGCGCGAAATATCACCCGCCGAATCCATGGACAAAGCTATCCGGGAAGCAACCTTGGCCGTCGACAAAGCCCGCTCAGACGCCAAACTCGCCATGCGATTTGTCATTCAGGCGCTGGAAAAAACCACGCCGGAAGTCCGCGTGGAAATTTTCAGAAAAGAAGGCTGGCTCCGCAAATATTTGGCCTTTACCTTGGACATGTCGGAAAATCAGGTCAATGACATGAGTGTGATCAACCGCCTGATGACCGAAGGCGCTTGGCGGGGCGAGCAAGTACGCATCTCGCAAATTGAGTTTGGCAAACACAGCAATTCGCTGACGCAAGCCCTTGCCGAACGCACCATGCCGCGCAAGACACGGCAAATTGTTTTTGGATTCCCGGACATCGGAATTATTTGGGAGAAATCGACTCGAATGTATGACGGCGGCCGGTCTGCGGCAAAGGCTTATTTGGCTTCCCGTCAAATGGAGCAAACTGAAGCTCAGATTGAAAAAACCGTGGAAGAAATGAAAGCGAAATTCGGTTTTGCCGTGCAGCAAGTGCGCGCGACGGCCAAAGAGTGGGACCGGGCGGGAGATGATTGGAAAAATGCCTGGGAATTTTATAAAACTCAACTTGAAAAGTACAAAGGCAATGCCGAAAAGAACCCCGCCCTTCTCGAAAAGCATTTGCGGGACGCGTGGGAACAATATATTGAGCGCCGCCGCACTTATGTGGATGCCCGCAATGATTATTTTCTGGCGGAAATCGCTTTTCAGCGATTGATTGAACATTACGGCATAAGAGAAGGGGTAGAATCCACGATCAAAGCGGTCCCCAATTTGCAGCTTCCCGAAGTTGAAGGCAAACCCGTGCAAGTTACCGAAGCAATGCGGCAGCGTGTGCGCCGGGCGGAAGAAGGAAAAATCGAGCCCCAAAAAATGCCCGATTTAGCGCCTTCCGAAATTGAAGTCCCTAGAATTCCGCAGCTGACACGGGCTCAAGAAAGAAATTTGGGAAGGCAGCTGCGTCTACGCTTGACGCAAGACCAATACGTTCATTTAAAGCTGGAGGATCTCACGGATGAAGAAAAAAAGTTAGTCGAACCTGTTAGAACGCTTCTCACAGTCCTTAAATATCCCTTTGCCGAAGAAAATAAGTTTAATGAATACGATTGGATACGCCATTCTTTCGGCGATGACAGCCCGGAACAGATTAATCGGGGAATCGATGCAGCCAATGAGGCCAACACCCGCAAATTGGGCCAGGTCAATCTTTCGGATCTTGTGCAGGACATTTTGGAAGAAGCTTTAGGCGCCGGCTGGGAAAACATGACCCTGCTGGATGCTTTTCTAAAAGACAGCGATCGCTATATGAAAGAAACCGGTTTTGACCGCACTTCTTCGATTGATTGGAAAAAGAATGTTTTGAATGACGTGCCGCGAGATTTAATCAGCGGCCTCGGCGAGCTCCGCCAGGGAAAATTTATCGTTCCCGATCCCAGGGCCAAACCGGATACTTTGGGAATGGACCGCCATCTTGCCAATTTGAGCATTACCCTGGAAGAAGATGTTCTGGAAAACAAAGTGGCGGAACTTTTTGTCAATTCGGTTCTCAACATGAATAAAGAAATCGTCCGCAAGCACAGCCCGGAACTTTTTCAGAAACTTACCCAGTGGACGAAATTTACTCTCCGCGATCAAGATGACCGCGAAATCAAGGCGCAGGGGATTACCAAAGATGAGCGGAGAAAAAGAGAGCTTGCTGAAATTGCCGGCCGCCTCGATAAGCTTGCCTCGCATTTCTTGGGCCGTGATTTCAAATTCAAACTTGAAGGCGATATTGAAGAAGCGGGGACCGTGGCCGCTCAGTTTCTTGCCATCCGTCTGATGGGCTTTATCGAAAAGGAAAAAGATCCTGTCCGGCGCCAGCAAGCGATTGATAATTTCGTGACGCTCTATCAAACTTTGATTGAAAACGATGCGGCGCAAATCCGCCGGTTTTACGGCGAACCCTCACGGGAAGAATTATTAGGCCATCCGGCCGCTTTCGAATTGGATTCGCTGATTGCGGTGGATTTGGTCGAAATCGTAGCGAAATTGAAAGCCGATCTCCCCGACGAACTTCAAGACCGAGATTTAACCGAAGAAATCTCCGCCGAGGAATTCCTTAAATACGGAAAGGCAGAAGAATATGAAACATACCACGCGGATTATGATCAATACCGCCGCCTCTTAGTGCGAATTCAGGCCACGGAAGGCAAAACCCGCCGTTCGATTCTAAACGGCCGGATCACGCAGGCCATTCCTTGGGTGTTGGAACAAAAGGGAATGGGAGAAGTGCTCGAGCATCTATTCACAGGGGAGCTTTCCGATGCGGATAAGCAGAAAGTTGTGGACCGTATCGGCGCCCGCTTTGGCCAATTTAATATGATGCTTCCTCCGGCCGATCGTTTGCTCGTCGCAAATGGAGAACGACCCATTAATAAGAATAATGAAAGGGACCTTGGGTATTTGACGGCCTTGGTCGAAATGGTGGAAAAGAGACTTCAACTGCCGCAAGACCCCGATTTTTCCGTTGCGGCCGGAAAACTGGTTTATGTTTTTGACAAGTTTTTGATCCGGGAACTCCCCAATGTCAAAAAAATTATCAGCATTTTGTCGCCCGAATACACGCTGACTTTACGGCAGCCCGACGGCATGGGGCTTCTCATCGCCTATGCGGCTTCGCAAATGGGCAAAGACCCCATTCGATCCCAAAAAGACACCGACAGAATTATAGAACTTATTGCCGAACCTGGCCGTGTCGCGGTGCTGGCGCATTTCGGCAATCGCATGGAAAGATTTTTCCTCCGCGAAAGGGCCTTGGAAGTCGATCTGGTGAAATTAAAAAGCGACCCGCGCATGATCGGGCCCATTATCGGCATGGCCCAAGATGCGGTCAATTCCGGGGTTTTCAATGACAAGAATGAATTCGATCAAAGAAAGTGGGACGAATGGGAGCAAAAATACAGGGAAGGTTTTAAGGCCGTGGATGAAATTGAGAAAAAGGAACGCGAAGAAGCCGAAGCGGCCAATGACGGCGTTGAGGATGAGGACCAGAAATGGGAAGGCGGAGTGTTAAAAAAGAATGTGACCAAGGATGTTTTCTTTATTTGGCAGGCCCTGCGCGGAATCGAAACCGAGAAACCCGATGAGTATCCCATGGATGAAAAAAATGCACGGTTTCAGAAGCAGTTTGAAGAATTTGACCAGTCTTTAGAAACGGACGGCGATGCCCTCGGTTTCGCCTCGGCTTATCTCAAAGGAGTTTTTGAATTAAGAGACAATATTTCGGAAGCTCCACTGGCTCCAGAAGGGCTTGGGCGGGGAATAGGGTATGTCCTCACGCATCCTGATTACGGACCGCGTTTAGTTCGAATGACACACCGCTATATGGAAGGGCGGGATGAAAAAAAATTAACGTCTGTGGACCGCGCCTCGAATAGCATTCAGCCGATTATTGAAAAAGACACGGAATTTGTTTCCGTGCTTCTCGCCCTTGCTCAAGGTTTTGTGCCCGAAGGTTTCATCCGGGAGCCTTATGACGCCCAAGGGAATTTGAATCATCAAAAAATCGATCAATTCTTGACCGTGATGGATCATGTCCGCAAAGTGGCGGATACGGAAAAATACAATCTCGAAGAAGGCCTCTTCGAGGTGACTTACGGATCGCTTAGCGAAGTGCTTTTCCGGTCTCTGTCAAAACAATACGGCTGGGTCGAGGAGGAACAAAAACCTTATTTTCACGAGCTCGTTTTCCGTGAAAGCCAGATTATCGGGATGACCAATCACTTGATTGAAAGGGGGATTGTGGCCGGGGAACAAGTTGAAGAAATGATGCTTTTGGTGGGCCGTTTGGATCATGCCAATAAAATCTCGCATCGTGCTTTGTCCTTGAGTGAAATTTTCAATGAGGCGCAGGCGGTTTTTGACCGGGTCAGGGAGCGGTTCCGCGGAATTGGAAAACATAACGAATTCGCTGAATTTCAAAGCCGCCGTGACCGGGGGCTTTTGGATGAGAACAATGACGAAACGAAGCAGCAATATAAACGTTTTCTTGAGCAAGAAGAAGCCACCATCAAACGTGAAATTGCGAATATGCCGTTGATTGAGGAAGTCCATCTTCGCGCGGATGATTTCTTGAGAGCGCAGCTGGCTGAGCGTTTGAAAAGCGAAATGGGTTTTGCGGACCCGCCGGCAGGGATGGAAAATTTTCTGGCCAAAAAACTGCGTGAGACTCTCAATCCTGCGAAAACACCTTTCGCAGATCCCTACTTTAGTAATCCTGATTCACAGAAAAAAATTGATGATTTGCAAAAGAAAATCAATTTAATTCAAACGGGTGAAAAACGCCTTGAAGGTTATGCGGTTTGGCGGAGTATTCGTACCCAAGCGGAAGAAACGCGCAGCGCCAAATCCCAGTTTTTGCGCCAATGGGCAAAACTTCCTTTGCCTCAAGTCAAATGGCAATTTGCGACAGAAGAAGACGAGACGTTTTTGAAATCGCTTTCCCTCCATCTTCAAGATCCTAACAATCCCGCGCCGGATCCTGAACTTCAGAAAAAATTCCTGGATAAATTTTATTCGTCTGAAATTTGGCCGACCGCAGAAATTTATCTTGATGAAATTAAGTATGTGCTCGAAGCCCGCCGCGAAGCCCGGGAGGATTTTATTGCGCAGGCCCGTGCCCTTCATGAAACCATCACGAAAGCTGGGCTTGCCGAACAATTTGGCGGCCGGGCCTGGCAGCAATTTCTTACTCGCCATTTTGAAAGCCAAGAGGAGGCCGATAAGCTGGCCCACTTTATCGGAGATGACGGTTTAAAAACGCTTACTTTGCTGGTGGATGAATTTGAAAAACAAAAATGGACGAATGAAGAGCCCTGGAGCACGCGCATACGCACGCTGGAAAAAACCATTCAGTTGATCAATGACCGCATTGAACAAAAGCAGCAGGAAGAAATCGCGTTAAGAAAAGAAAGAGTCCGCTTGCTTGGAGAATTGGACGATGCCTTTGAGCAAATTTATTCCAATCTGCCCGTCGGTCCTACCATGGCGGATTTGAGAAACAATAAATTCCCCGCCTTTTTGCAGCGGTTCCAAAATCTGGTTTTTGAAGAAAATTATCTCTATCAAGTAGAAAAATTGAGAATCCCCTTGGTGGATTATCACGCGCCCTTGGCCGTTTCCTACGCCCATTACTTTATTCCGCGAAGGCATCAAGATTACAACTGGTTTCAAAACGATTGGGTCCGCGTTAACGATCATTTGAGGGTGCTCCATGCCGCTTACAATGAGGGTGAACAGCTCGATAACGGCCAGCTTGCCAATCTCTATGAAGAACGCCAGAACAATTATTACATGGCACGTTTGGCCCGCGCTCTAGAGCGAGTTGAGGTTGGTCCCAACCTGCCCCCGCAGGAGAAAGAACGTGCAGAGCGTGAAGAACGGTTCCGCATCCTCAACAGTTTTATTGAGCCCGTGATCCGGGATATTGCCCATGCCCGTAAGCTAAGCCGGATTGCTGTGGAAGCCGTTGCCGACAGAATTATCGCCAGCCGTCCCGAACTCAAAGATCAAAAAGATGCTCTGATCGCCACTTTATCAGGGAAGTCAAAAGAGGGGAGAATTGTGGAGCCCCTTCGTTTGGTGGATCTGGCCGGTTTGATTTCCGACACTTATGCCAAAATCGACGGGGACCCTAAAGCAAAATTTTTCAGCCCCGAAGAGCGCCGCCAAAAAGTTTGGAAAAGGGTAGAAGATTTCTTCCGGGATTATATTGAAATTCAATCAACGCTTTATCTGGCCCAGTCTCACTTTTTGGGGTGGGACATGATCAACGCTCAATATTCCCGCCTTAAAGATCCGGATGTGCAGGAAGACATGGAAACGCTCAAGCAGACCATCAAAAACAAAGGTAGCGCCAAATTGGACCTCAAGAATCTTGGGCCTGCCGGAAATAATTTGCGTGACCTTCTGACTAATCACCAGGCGGTATTTGGATATCTTCCGAGCAATGCGACTTCCCGGCAGTTGATGAATTTGACGGTGCGCTATTTTAATCCGGCGGTTTATCGCACCCTTCCTCAATTTGCCAAAGAGCATATTTTGCCGGGCGTTGATTTGCAGGATGAAGCGGTTGTAAGCCCCGAGCCTTCCGCCTCAACCGAAGGCATGGCGGATCTTGCCCAGCGGGCGACGCTTGAGAAAGTTAATTCCATCGTCAGGGATTTGGAAGATTATTTCCGCCGCCATAACTATTCCAGCCGCCAGGGGCCCTTTGATACACAGAAAATATTTTCGGGCAAAGAATGGTCCGATCTACTTACCGCGGTTGTCAAAGGTGTCAGCGAACGGCGGGACGAAAAAAACCGTATCCAGTCCTGGAACAATAGAAAATTAATGGAAAGCCTTTATGAAAGGACCAGCCGTTTGGTGGAGGCCCGCAGCCATCATCAAGACGCCCTTAGCTTGCTTCTGGACAATAAAAAACTTCCGGATTCCTTCCGCGAAGAACAAGTACGGAAAATTACCGAAGCCTTGAAAACCGCGGCCGAACCTTACCGGCAAAGACTCGGCCAGATTTACGGCCGCCAGCTCAGAAACAAGGATTGGGAAATGCTTTTCAACCGGGCCCGGGAAGGGTTTATCCGCATGGGAGGCGGGGTTGAAACTTACATTCGCGTGGAAGGCAATGTGGCCCAATTTGTGGAAAATGAAATACGAAGGGCAAACGGCGATGACATGCCGCAGGTTGAAATTCAATATTCCATTGATCCGGAATTCTTCCATCAAATTTCAAGAATTTATCCCTGGGTGGAAAAATTTTACCGCCAAGCTCACGGCATTGAAGCGGATAAGCCATTGGCATTATTTGATCTTAATCTTATCCGTTTCTATTCCCAGCATCTTTATGAAGGCAAAGTGACTTTAGGCTATGTTTATGCCCTTTTTTATTTGACGGAATACAATGCCAAACGCTTGCTTCCCATGTACTACGACATGGCCGATTTTGATGGCGGGGGTACCTCGCAGGCAATGGAGAGGCAGCGGCGAAGGCTTTATCAAAAAGCCGAAGAAGTCGCCAATTTGATGTTCCGGGAGGGGATTTACTGGATAGACCCGCGAGCTTACGGCGGCAATTGGGTTCATCCCGGGGTTGATGATAAAAACCTGGAAGATTTTACCAAGGCCGTAGAAACGCGCGGAGACCTTAGCGCGGCTCCCGCGGCCTTGAGAGAGATTTACGAAAAACATAAGGAAGATGAAAATCTTAAAGCGCTTCTCGAAAATTTGAATAAGCCTGAAGTGGGTGAGGAAACAAAGACGCAGCTGCGCCGCCAGTTGAGAGAACTTTTCGAAGATATGCTTTTCACTCAATTTTTAGAAAGCTTTGACCTGGGGCTTGGTCTTTCCAACAACGGTCAGAGAAAAAATCAGACCGGCCGGAACAGTCAAAAATACGAAGAGATGATCAAACTCTCCAGGGATTTTTATAAAAAAATTCCCCATGATGAACGGGACCGGCAATTTTCTTTGGAAGATTTCATGAATATCATCGGGCTTGGCATGAGCACCAATTTTATCGATCCGGTGCGGCTTGATGAATACAACCCCCACGAGACACTCGAATTTTTGGCCACGGGAAAAATCTTGGCCCCGGATGCCGATCCCTGGACCCGCAACATTTTTGAAACGTCGGCCTATCACAAAAAATTGACTGAGGCTTCTTCTGAGAATCTTTCAAAGATCATCGATGAAATTTTAACGGTTGAGCTTAAGAAAGAAGTAGGCCATTGGCTTAAGGTCTCGGGCGTTCTTCCCGCCAACATGGAAAGCGGCAAGCGGGATGCGGTTGTCGGTGCCTTCAGTGATTTGCTTAGAATGCGCAAACTTCATCCTTCTTCGATCCAGCGCCTGGCCGAAGAAGTCCAGCAAGTTAAAGCAAGTTTTGAAAATAATTACGACAAAGCGGTACAAGAAAAATGGGCGGATTATGAGGAAAATAAAGACACCGTGACGGCGCCTCGCCTTATACTTTATCTTGATGCCATTCAGGTCAAAAAGAATCAGCAGTTTGATCTTGTGGGCGTGATCGCCGATCCGTCGAAAGAAGAAAAAAATATTTCGGAAATCCTGCGCGAATTTTTCGCTCCGGAATATAAAAATTTAACGGTGGGCCAGCTCCGCGCCAGACTGGATATTGAGATAAAGCGTCCTTTGGATTTCGTTCATTCCCTGCTCATGGAAAAAATGATCAGTCAAAATGTGGAATTTCTTCTTGCCTCCGCAATCGTCGGGACTAAGCTCGATATTCGCCATACCGCCAGCCGTAAGATTACCAACGGTAAGGAAGGAGTTTTGGAGGACTTGGCCTCTATTGTTTTGTTCGGTTCTACCCGCCAATTTGGTGTTCAGACGGATTATCTCAGCATCAAAAATATGGGGGCATTATTCGAGGTTTATCGCGAGCTTCACGCCTTAAAGCATCTTTTTCAAGGTTCCTTGGATCTTGACGCCATTAAAGATTCATCCCGGTTCAATGAGGATGAAAAGCTTTTGTATTTTGCCGAGCATTTTCTGCGGCCCGACACAAAAATCGAGGACCGTGTAGGAGCGACTATTCTCCACAACGTTACAAGCGGAGACCCCATTGGGCTTTATTGGCATCCGGAAACTTTGCAAAATGCCGCCGGTCAAATCCTTAATAAAACAATCGAAGTCTTAAAACGTGAACTTTCAAAACCGGAGTACCAAAAAGAATTGGCGGACCGCGGAATTGAATTGAATAAGCTTGACGAATCCGTAGAAAATCGCCCGCTTTTGCGCAAGGCCTTGCATTTCTATGCGGACAAAAAAGAGATCAATTTTGAGGCAAAGGCGGAAAATATGGAAAAGGTCCTTGCGGAAAACGTGAGCGGCAAAATGTTCACCGGGGATGCTTATCAAACGGGTATGGACTTTTTCAAAGGAGAATACGGTGTCTGGGGCTTCCTATTACTTATCGCGTCTTCTAGCTTCGTTGTGCTTATCGGCATTTGGCTGGGCGTTATTTTGAAGCGTTTTTTGAAACGACAGTGGACTAAGATTCAAAGTCGGCGTTATCAAAGGCAAAATCAACAAACTTTAGCTGCAGATCCGCAGTTACAACAACTCGTCAATGAAGTTCTTTTAGAGCAAGAAAGCCGCCGCAGAGACAATCCTCCGCCAGGCGCGGCCCGCTCCGAAGTTCGTGAATCGATTCAATTAAAAGACATTCAACCGTTTATGAATAATGGATTTCTTAAGCGGGCGAAAGCAGATAAAAATCCTGAAGGTTGGTTGAGACAGTGGAATGCTTACGCGGCGCAAGTCATATTGCCGCGTTTTTCTCGCGAGCGCCAGGACATGCTTAGAGTTCATCTTGCCCGTTTAGGAGAAAGGCTTTGGAATGAAGTTTTATCCGCAAAATCGGGAACACTTAGCGATGATCAAATCGAGGCTGTCTTACTAGAGCAAAATCCCGAAATAGAAGCCGGAATGCACCTTGCCACCATTCAAGCGGAATCAAAAGAAACCGGGGCATTCCGTTTTTCCTTTTGGCGTCAATTTCCCTTAAATGAAATTATTCTCGCCAACGGCGCGTTCTGGCTTGCCCATGTTCTGTCAAAGGGTATGGCGGGACCCTTTTTATTTGTCGCTTTGTTTTTGGTCAATATTTTTATCGTTCTGACAAAGACCCAATGGCTGCCCAAAATGGCGACAAGTTTTGCGTTTCGTATGACGCGCGGGGAAGAAACGCCGGGTGGATCCCCGTCCGTTTTTAGATTGATGAAATTACTACGTATCATGATGCCTGCGGCAGGCATTATCGCTATTAGTTCTCTTATCATCGGTCTTCCCAACGCAATTATTCTAGGAAGCATTTCATTTTTAGCGGCCTACGTACTTCGTATTCTGTCTGAGAGAGCTGCGCGGGATAAAGGCCAAGCGAGCAGCACCTGGTCCGGTCTCTATAAGCTGGCTGTGGGATTAGGATTGGACATTCAGATGCTGGTATGGGCTTTTGCGGCTTTGGGAGCATTGAGTCAAGGTTACATGACATGGGCCGCGGTTGCGATTGTCGGGTATTTCGTTGGGCTTCCTATCATAAAGGGAATGCTTACTTTAGCATGGCATTTTGTGACTGGGCTCCCGGTTATAGGCGCAGTGGCTATCTGGGCATCGAATCTACTGTGGGGAAAAGAACAAAAACACCGTACCGATGAGGCAGTTCGGGGATCCCGGCTTGAGAAGATTTTAAGCAGGGTTTCCCTTTGGCGTTTTATTTTGGTGCTGGCTTCATTTGTGGTTTTGAACTTTGCCTTTCCGGTTCTCCAGAGCGCGGTATTTTTGGCATCGCTGGCCGGCGTGATTATCATGCTGGCCCGGCCTTTCCCGGATTGGTTAGTTTGGGTTGTGAAATTGAGAAGCCGTGAAAAAAAACTCGCCCATGTGGAAAAACAACTTGAATCCGCTCAAAAAGACCTTGATCAATTCACCGGGGATGATAATGCAAGGGCCGCTCTCCGCCAAAGGATCCGGCAGCTTAACAAAGATTTTCATCACGCCAAACAAGAAAATGAAATTGCGGTTGGCGCCCGCAATGCCGCGCGTTATTATGGCTGGCGCAATCTTGTTTTCGCCGCCATGCTGGTCCCATTCCTTTTTACGCTGCAGACTTCACTTTCCTACGGATTCGTTCAAGGCATCATTCTCATCATGTTTGCCTATTTGAATACGGAACCGAGCCGCGTGACGATGAGCGTGATTGCCGATCTTGTGACCAAGCCTTCTTATATTGCCGAATATCAAGGCATTCTTGAAAGCGGCGTCATTCCCAAACGTTTTCACACCGTGACGGAGCAAACCTTCCGCAGCGTGGATATTCTCGAAACTTATGATGCGGTTGCGACGAATCGGGAAGTCTTGGCGCTCAATCAAGGCCGCCAGTTAAACGGAATGCCTGACCCCGCCGAAAGCTTCCGGCTTGTGTTCGAGGACGCGACAACCACCAAAGCAAACACCAAATTACTTTTTACAACCTTGGCAAAATTTGCCCAGCAATACGGCCCTGACCGGGCGATCGCTCTGTTCCGCACCAGCGCCGCCGGTAAAAAATGGGGCTTTCAGATGTATTCCCATGTCAACGATTTTTACGGTTTTGAATCTATCTCGCTTTATACGGGAGAAATCAACGATTTTAGAAGAAAATTGGAAGACAAATTCGGCCAGACTAAGCGCAACCGTGATGGCAATTATTATGTTTCCTTGGACAATGGCAATGAGAACGTCCTTTTGGAAAAAGATGTGCTTTTCTTTACGGACACTCAGGGAACGCTTCACAATACTCCGTTTATCGGAGGACGTTTTTCCAGCCGGGCTATTTTCCGCGGCAGAGAAGGCGATCCGGAAAATGGGCTTCCGCGCGTTTTCCAAATCATCCATGGCCAGAACACGGGAGAAATGTGGCAGCGTTTAAACGATATTGATAATCTCCACTTGCCAAACCAGAATTTGGGCTATGATTCAGAAACGGGAGAATTTTACCGTCAAACACCCGATGGAAAGGAGGTCAAAGATGCCGGCGGTCACCGGATCGTAGACTACCGTATTGGTAATGATCTCAGCCTCTACCGCGTCGAAAATGGCAGGATGACCGACGAAATCATGCAGCTTGACCGCTACCGGTATAACCAGGAAGACGGCACGCTTTGGGTTTTTGCTCATCATCGGGAAATGGTGAAGTTTGACATGCGCAGCAGAAACGGAAGAACCGTGGTGTTGGAAAGGCGGACGGAAAAAGGCGATGCCTTGCCGCCCATTTATATTGACTATCCCGAAACCGCCTTCGTGCAGCAGTTTAGCTATTATGACAACATGGGACATAAGCATGTCTATGACCTGGATAATGCGGAAGGGCATTTGCTGGAAGAAATTCCGTTTAAATCTCTTATTCCTTCAAAGGAACAAGTCGATCCCTCCAATCCCAATCCCGATTCGTATATTCACGCCAATAGAACCATTCGATTCCTAAGCGGGCATCCGCTTGAGCTTGAAGCCCATGAATATGTAGAGCGTAGAAATAATTTAGGTCAGCTGCGGTTTTACCGCATTGTGGCCCGCCAACGGGAGTACAAGATTGGAAAGGAACATTATCACCTTAAGGGAGCAGATGCCCTTGCCAGCCCAGATCCGGATCCGGAAAAAATGGCATGGGTCCGGGTTGCCACCACATTTACGATTGCCGACAACATCTTATATGAAGTCAAGCTTTCCGGCGAAACGATGAAGGTTTTGGAAGTTGGCGATTATTTGGACCTTAATCGTTTGGCAGCCACTCCGCGTGCCGCGAAAGTCCAACCCCTGGAAGGAAGCGGAAAGTTGATGCTGGGGCCGCGCTCGATTTATCTGGATCGAAGAACTGGAGAAATTACGGCCGCGCCGCGGAAAATTCCGGGCACCGAAGTCCATCCTATTACCCGCGATGAAAATCCGGATGTTATCCGCCTGGAAGCTTTTGACGGCGGGCCGGAATACGAAGCCGAATCCATCGCGCGCGTGACGCCCGAACTTCTGGCCTATTACGCTCAAAAATTAAGTAAGTATGAGGACCGTCCGCTTGTGGACGAAGGCCGGCGTGTTTGGCACAACGGAATGCTTCAAGAAAATGTTGCTTCGGATTCTGTGGGATTTTTCTTAACCAATGTGGAAACCAATTCCCTTGAGAATGTTCAGCTTTCGAATCCGGCGGTTGAACGTGAAGCCCCATTCCTCAGGGTTTTTATTCAAGGCGATCAAGACCTTCGCGATACGCCGGGAGAGCCCCTTTTTAGGTTCTATGATCTCGGTCTTCTAGAAGAGATGAAGCAGCAAGGCTTGATCGATGAAGACGAGCAAAAAGAGCTCGAATATACGGGAAAACTTAGGGGCGGCTACAAAGAAGCCGGAAAAACTGGCTTTGAAAATAATTTTTTCATTCGCGATTCCTTTTTCGGTTTTCCGCAGAATTTTGATGAACTTTCTCCGCGCGAACAAGACAAATTAAACCTTCAATATGGTTTCAAACTTCAAATCATCCGGGAGGCGCAAACCCAAACCATCGTGAACATTCATCTGCTCGATCCCAATGGAATACGGATCGGTTCGCGGGCCCAAATCGAAGGGCAAAATGTCTGGGGTTTCGTGGTCGCTGAAGATCTTGTCAAAAGGGGAAGAGGGTTTGTGACGCGCCAAAGTGCCGATGGGCCGGTTCTCGAATATGTTTATGAAAGATTCGGCGAAAAATACGCTCATGTAATCGCCGTACCCAATGAGCATTGGGCAAATCCGGACAACCCTGCCCTTAAAAAAGTTACGGAAAAAGAAGATGGTTCTAAGGAAGACGGTTCCAAGGAAGATGGTTCTAAGGAAGACGGTTCCAAGGAAGATGGTTCTAAGGAAGATGGTTCCAAGGAAGACGGTTCCAAGGAAGATGGTTCCAAGGAAGATGGTTCTAAGGAAGACGGTTCCAAGGAAGATGCTTCTAAGGAAGATGGTTCTATTGTGCCGTGGATTGAAACGGACGATGCCGATCAAGAAATTATAGGAATCTTTCGTCTTACCGACCGTTCCACCAAACCGAATCATATTTTGGATATGCATGGGATTCGTCCTGATGAAGCCGGTAAACGGTGGCATGTCGGCTGGTTTGAACCTCAGCACCGGGTTGTCATGGCCGAACAAGATGATTTGGACAATCGAACCTTGAATGCCCGTACAACCGCGGCCAAGGGGGCCCATCTGATTAAAACAGGCGAACATACCGCAATTTTGCAGCAGGATATTTTTATGCCGAATGTGGGGGAAAATACTTATGCCCGTTTTCACAGTCATTTTCAGAAACTCTTGATGTTTACTGTTGGCATTTTGAGCCGTGAAGCGTTTTTTTTACATGCTCCTTTTTTCGGAAAAGGCACCATCCTGGTTGAAAATCACATCCCGGTTTGGAATTCCATGGCGCTTCGCCTCGATCTTTTGAGCCATGATTTTATTCAATCTCTGCTTGGAGGCGGGCGTTTCCTCGAAGATGTCCGCAAAACCGAAGATGCCCAGCCGGGCCGCCCTGCCGAAATTATGAGAGGGGCAGGACGCTGGACTCACGGCGATCTTCTCTTTCAATTCTTTTTAACCAAATTGGGGCAAATGGTGTTTCAAATCCTGAAAATGTTTTTTGGCATTAATCCTCGTTATGCCTATCAGCAATTTACTAAGGCCTCTTGGGAGCCGGACATGACGCCGCCTGGAGAAAGAATTGTGGTTTCGGGAAATCGCCGGGGCTTGATCGGAGACGCCGTTTTTGCTCTCTTTCTTCTAATTGGGATTTTTGCCGACCGTTTTACTTGGACCAATGTCACCATGAATCCTGTCATCGGCTGGCTTATGGTGGCGGGCCTTATGATGGGGTTTGTGATGGGGCCGCAGCTTATCCGTCCTCTTCTTCGTGTGGCTTTCGAAACGCCTTATTCCAGTCAAAGGAAATGGTACAAACCTGGTATCGCAGAGCCAAATGAAACTCCGCAAGGGAAACAAGACTTCATCGTAAAAACTTGGTATGACCCCATCAGCCGTACTCTCGCCCAATTTAAGGAAGTGGACCCCAGAAACGTGCGGGATGTCAGCGCGATAATTCTTTTGGGCCTTTTTTACTTTGGAGCGTTTTCACTGCCATCTATGGCATTGAGTTGGGGGGCGGCAGCCATGGCTCTTGTTTTTGTCAGTATGGCCAGGCTTATGGTGGGGCCGGTCCTTAATTTGATCGATGAAAGAACCGGTTGGGAGAAAAGAGAAGTCTCGGTGAGGAAATCAGGATTAGCCACCGTTTTGACCGGGCTTTTAGCGTACGGGCTCTTTCAATATTGGAATATTTATCCTTGGATGCTGTCACTTCCTTTAATCGTTTCCCTTCTCTCGATGATTACCAAACCTTCGGGACGCCATGTCTTGCGCAATTTGACTTTCCTTGCCTATCCCGTGGTCATTTTGTATGGATTTTTTAGTTGGGGTCCCGCGCACGAAATGTCCGGGCAAAATACTTTGATTGCGTTTGCCGGCGGATATGGTGCATTCATGTTCGTTGCGCATTTGACAGTTTGGGGCTTTTCTAAAGACAAGAATGAAAAATTGTTCCCATGGTCAAGACCCAAAGGGTCAAGATCCGAAGTGTCAAGATCCGAAGTGTCAAGATCCGAGACACGGGCCTTTATCGATAAAACAAAAGCCATCATTAAAAGTACTGTTGTAAATTTATTGAAAACCGTGTCAGCGATGATCGGAGCGATTCCGGGTGCCGCATTGGGTTATGAAGCCGTGACCGGTTTTTCTGATCTGATAACCCGTTTTCCCGATTATGCGCCTAGTCCCGAAGCCATTCCGTATTTACAAGCCCTTTTCATTCCTATTGCCTTTTCGTTGTTCACATTTTTCCAAATGCTTTCTCTGAAATGGACCAAGGAAGGCAAAAACGTCTGGTTCCGCAATTTCGGGAACACGGAGAAAACCCTTTATGTGCTTTCCCGCCACGTGATTTTTATCGGCGTTGTGACAGCGATTGCGGCCCTTATGATTTCCAATTGGCAGCTTATCTGGGCTAAAACCTCCATTAAAATCGACCCTTCATCTTGGATCAAAAACGTGGTGAAATTTTTCATGTGGCCGGATATGTGGATTTCATTCGGCGTTACTGTGGTTACGCTTTTGGTGACTCGCACCGGCCGTGACGCTCTCAACGCGATCCGGCGTTTTCCGGGTCCTGTGATTTCTTCAACTTCCACTTCGATTTTGAATCTCTTTGACCGGCCGGAAGGAACTTACATTAAAATGCTTGAGGTGATGCTCTGGGCCCCCATTCGCTGGATCACGGGTTTTCAATCTGAGCAATCATCGGCCAAAGGAAGTTCTTATGGCGATTCTTTCAGGCTTGAAATGCCCAAGGTTGCGGTTGGCTTTGTCCTGGTTCTTTTTGCTTCCGGCGTCTTCTCGTTTTTCGGACGTTTCGCGGTTCCCTTCTTCATGAAAAATCCACTGGCCCCGGCCTTTTTAGGTCCTGCCTTAATTTTCGTGGGAGGAAGCATTTTTATTCTTTCCTTTATCTTGGGTGCCGTTTTCACGCGTCATACCATGAGTACGGGAAGAGGCTCCTCTTTTAGGAATCGTAATTTGCAGCAGGCAACTTCCGAACTCGAAGCATGGATTGATGATCATTTGCTTGTGCCGCGCGCCATGCGGGCGATTCGAGCCGGTTTTAAAAATAGCGTTCCCGATGCCTTTCAGCGGGCGTTGACGCAGGGAAGGGTGATGTTGAGCGGAAGCTGGGCGAAATGGGTGGACACCGGAAAAGCCAGCGATATGTTCAAGGAATTTCAAGCCAGCCGTCTTAGTAATGTCTACCGGGACGGCGCAGGGGTTGGCCTTGATCCCAATGGTAAAGCTAAGAAACAGTTTTTGGCCGGTGTAAAAAAAGATGGCGTGGAATACCGTTTTGAATACCGCACGGTCATCGATTTCAACGAGAATTATTCTGATGATGGCAGCACCACTTATAACGGGAATAGAGTGCGAGTTTTCGTTTCACGTGTGATGACTCGAAATGCCGAAGGTGTGGAGATCGAAGTGCCGCTTTCGGAATTTTTGAAACTCTTTGCGGATGTTCCTTCGCTTGCGAAAATCCAAAGCCGCCTGCCGGCTGATTTGGAAAATGCCAGCCTGGCTAATTTGGAAAATGTTCTGGAAAGAAAAATCGAGCTGGCTGCTCTTCTCAATCAATGGACGGATGATTCGAAGAAACCTTCGAACATTGAAACCGCTGGAGATTCGCTGCTTTATACCGGACACGTGATTGGAAATGATTTTCACATCGGAAAAGAAGGCCGGATCGGAAAAGAAGGCCGGGTGATTGCGGAGCTTACGGTGAATCGAAGGATGGATGGAACTGCGATATTGACCGGCTCAACCTTTTTAGGGCACGGCGTGATTTTAGGGGGAAGGAAAAGAAAACCGGCCGATCCGATTGATAATCCTGATATCGGTCATAGCTCTGTGGTTTTGGAAGGCTACGCTTTTTATCACATGGCGCCTTATACCATGCCTGCGAGTGTGATTGAGCCGGACATCGACTTTGCGGCGGTAGTTGAAAATCCGACTGGGAAAGAAGACGGTGGATATCTATTGGTTCATCTTGAGGCCGAAGGGGAAGATCCAGGGAAAACCTCACTGTATCCCTATAAAAATCCCATATTCCGGATGGAAATGGGAGATATGGTCGGGGTTAAAAAGATTGTGGATCTTCAGGTTTGGCCGAGACGTCCTGAAAATAAGTGGCGTGCCATTGGAGCTAATGAAGAAGCGGCCGACCGTTATACTTTGTCGGCGCATCGTTATAATCCGGCTACTGTGCTTGAAAGAGAGCGGGCTTTCCGGGAAGCAACCCGCCTTCCTGCAAAAGAAAGCGATTTGGAAAAACAGGAAAGGGAAAAAGGCTATAACAAAAAACTGACCGGTTTGCTTGACACGGTTCAAATCATGGTCAGCCGGCCGGAAAATCAAGCGATTCTTCAAAGGGCGAGTGACGGTTTCCGAAGTTTTGCAGATAAACGGTACAAGCTTGTGGCCGATCGTCTTGATCAATTTCTGGCTTCTCCGCGTAAAACTTCCAATTATTATTTGGGAATTTCGGATGAGCCCGGCGTCACGGACACAAGGCTTGCTGGTCTTCAAGCAAAAATTCGAAATAATCCAAAGGATATTGAAGCCATTCGCGGCCGTGACAGGATTATCGAGCAAAGGCATATTGCCCGGCAAAAACTTCTTCTCTTTATGCTCGGATATATTTATTCGGAAGGCGGCTTTTACGATGTGCGTGACAACCGTTATAACGTGACGGATCGTGAGGGCCGTCCTATAGTTCAATATCGTGAGCAGCTTCAAGGCCAAGACAAGCCCCTCGGAGTTAATTTTGATCAGGATATTGATACCTTGCTGGTGAATCTTTCCGCCGGAACCGGTTCTTCGCAGCCTTCCCTTATTTATGAACACGGCAGGGCCGCTTATGAAGATTTAAAAGAATTTGTTCAAGTCATGAAAGCAGGCGAAGTGAGCGTCGAAAAAATTAAAGAAATGCTCGGTAATCCTGCCTTTTGGAAAGGTGAAGAATTGGATGATTATGACGCCTATTTCAGGGCTCACGAGAAGGCGAAGACCGGAGGGGACACGGGATTTGAACTTGAGAATTTGATG
Source organism: Candidatus Omnitrophota bacterium (assembly GCA_016196565.1). The sequence continues at coordinate 94,095 of JACPXK010000111.1, forward strand.
AAAAAAAGCCGCGTGGATAAGCAAGTCGAATTGGAACATGCGCTTGAGCACGCTGTTGTTTTTGTGCTTCTGGCAGAAAATCCAGGTGCGCTTCATAAGCGATTGTCGACGCGCCTTGCGGATCATCGTAACCTTATTGAGGTGCGGAATTATTATGGGATCATTAAAGATCTCGAGGTTCTGAACCGTGACGATGATCCCAATGATCCGTGGGAAGGAAGCGCGCATGCCTTTGTGGCCGATGAAAACTCTCTGAATAAGACAAAGCAACTTGAGGCAGAGGCCAGAAGACTGGGACTTTTGGGCTATAAAGCCCGTATTTTCGTCTATGATCAGCAAAATAATATCGTGGCTGGAAATCTTTCGGCTCTGCCTAATGCCTTGAACAATTCTCTGCTGGCGGCGGTTCTTCAAGATTTAAGGGAGAACAAAAAAATCTACGGTCCCCTCACTCTTTCGGCCGGCAGCGGCACGCGTTTTGCTCCCTTTACTACTCTCTATGATAGAAATAAAGGCTTGGCCTTGGGTCTGAATGGCCTTCCGGTGCTTATCGGCGTGCTCGGCATTGGGCGTCAAATGATTCCTCTGACTCCTTTAGCTCAGGAAGTCAAACTTGATTGGTTTGCCATCACCACCAATGACGTGTTCGGATTTTTTGGGAAGCCGACACGCCACGATTATCCTTATTTGGCCATTAATCCCGAACTTCACGTGGATGACCAGGCGTTGGTGGGTTTGGGTTATTTTGTGCCGGGAAATATGTTGGAAGCCGTGGCAATGTTTGAGAAAAAGAAAACGCCCAAAGACCGCAGAACCTCTCTGGAAAGTGTGGATTATAAAGGAGAGATGGTCCCCGCCAATGCCATGCTCCTTCAGCAAGTGGAAAGACAATTGCTTCCGGAAAAAATAAGAGCAAGAGTCGCAGGGGATCCCAGTGTTGCTTTTGATGTTTTTAGAAATGGCCGGCCTCTGCCCGGCGGAAAAATTTCAGGCAGCGATTTTATCCGTTTGATGGATGGACAGATGCCTGAGGCTGAACGGATGGGATTAGCAGAAGGTGATGTTGTAAGGTACACCACAACCTTTATCGATGAAGCCGGAAAAGTCAGCCTCAACGGTTATTATTTCGATCTGCCGGTTGTGCGCAGCAAAACGCGGCCGGGACTGCGGCTGGCGCTTCCTCAAACCAACGGCATTTCTGAAATGATGCGCCATTTTTCCAATTTGACGCGCCGCACCCATGGCGGGCTAGCCTTTCTCGGCTGGTCACCGCCTAATATTGACACATCAAAGGCATTTTTAGAAACAGGCATCTTTAAAAGTCCCTGGCGATATCAGCACAAATTAGCTAAAGAAGACGATGCTTTCATAAAGTTATTCAAGCAAACCGTTAAAGACAAAGACCTTTCTCTGCGGGATACCCTGCGTGCTTATCTCGCATATCCGAGCTCCTTGGCGGAACTTTATATTCCTTATAAGAAGCCGCAGGATATTCTGAAACCCGAAGATGAAGCGGAACAAGACACGACTACTGAAAAAGGTGAAACCGTCACCGGCATTTACAAGAAAAAGAAAATGGTGCAAGACGCACTTTTGAATTATTGGAAAAAAGTGAAAAAGGCCCCTCAATATTATGCCGCAGATTCCGAACTTGCGCGCGAGCTTCCATCTTTGCAGGCAGTGGAGGATTTGCGAAAAGATTATGATAAAAAAGTAAATTATCTCAAAAAACTTCAACAAAGGGCCAAAGAATTATTAAATCAAGGTCCGGCATTAGCCAATAATCGGATTCCCGGAATGGCGCAAATGGCCGGAATTGATGTCTCTGAAGCGGCCGTGGCTCAGTGGACGGCGGAAGAAAAAGAGCGGCAGTTAAAAAATATGCTCATGATCATCCTTGCCCGGATTAATCAAGAAGAGCCGGAGCTTCAAAAGATGGAATATGATCTGCACAGCCGGTTGAATCAGTGGTGGGCGACGCTTTCTCTGGGTGAAAGAATCGCCGCGCTGAAAAGGATTCCAAATGCTGAAAAGAATGCTCCCGAAATTCAATTTTTCGAAATCATGCTGGACATTGTCGATGCCTTGCCCCATCAGCCTTATACCGAGGCCATTTTCACAAAACAAGATTTCATTGATTTGTTGATCCATAAAATCGGCCCGTACAAAATCCGCGAACCGCTTCGTGAACTCAAAACCGAAGATCCCTCAGCCAAAGATAAATTTGCCCGTTTCGATGATGGGAAGAGAGGCGAATATAAATCCGAAGTGGATAAAAACGGAGAGCCTGCCGCCGATTCGTATTCCGCCGGCGCGGCTTATTGGGGGCTTTTCCACGAACTTGGATTTTTTGACGATACGGATATTGCCATTCATCAAGTTGATTCCATCGAAGATGATTTGGCGGCATTGCGCCGGGAAATGCGCGATGAGCGGCTCTTGAATAATGAAAACCAGCCGAAAATCGGAGTCGAGAAGTTGGACCAAAATGAAATGAGAGAAATTAAATTACTTACTCGTTTTAGGCTTAGAAAGGTTGCGCATGGAGATTTGGGTGGCGTCCCGCTTGGGACTGAAGAATACGATTTAGCGACGGTAAAGGACTGGGTCTATAAGGAAGTTGTGAATACGGCCGTTGCTAAACCTGAACTTCTCAAAGCAGACGAAAAGAATGGTAAACAAGGGGTAGATACGACAGTTCATGAAATGGATCTTCATGAAGATGCGATAGCGGCACTTACGGTCCATGAGGAAGGTAAGGAAAGAACCGAATATGTTAGGTTAAGTCCCAAGGTGCGGGAGGATATCGACCGGTTTGTCCAGAAGCGGGACCATTTAATCGCCCAAGAAGAAATTCATCGAGATGATTTTGGCCACTTTACGATTGAAGAACTTCGCACGCTTGAAAATTGGTATTTGGACGAGAAGAGAATGCGGGACGATGTTGAACGCTTGAATGATATGGATAAACGAATAATAAACAGCGGTGAAGTTCAAGGAAAAGAGTTAGAAAAACTTAAGGAAGAACGCGCGCGATTGGCCGAATCACTTGAGAAAAAGCTTCAAAGAGCGGTGAGATTAGAGGAAGAGAAATTGAAAGAGAAGAACATTACGGTCGAAAATGTTGACCTTCAGAATGTTGATCTTCAAAATGAAGAACAATATAAAAAACAATTTGATAAAATTTTAAAAACAATCAATGAAATTTTCAAAACAACGAAAGAAAAACGGGGAAAATTATCGGATAGGCTTAAAGGCCGCCGTCATCTGGCGGAAGATATTGAAGTGAGCCTGGCCGCAATTACGGACGCAAAATTCCAAAGTGAAGAAAAAGGCTCCGACAAACCGGGAAGCCGTAATTTCCGCACCCGGCTTTATGAGCGCCTATTAATGAAAGGCCGGGCCCATTATTATGCCACCCTTTCCTGGCTCAGCCGCACTGAAAGTTTACGCATGAGGCCAAGGATGGTGCTTGCTTCCCGTACGACGCAAAGCCAGTCGCGTCTCGAGGATATTTTCCCGCTTGGTCCCATTGATGCTATTTCCGCGAATGCAGAGATTGAAAAAATCGCCACTATGGTGGATCAATGGCCGTCTTGGTTAAAAATTCTGGGCGCGCCGTTGGTTCTTCTTATGGCGGTTTGGCGCGTGGGGCGCGAAACCGTTGAAACCGTTTTAGGGAATTTCCGCGGGTATAAAATGCTTCATACCGAGTTTTGGCTCACTGTGTTTGGAGGAATAGGTTTTGCTCTCCTCTCTTATTTTGGAAAGTTTAGCTTATCACTTATTGTTTTGAACATCGCGGCCCCGTTCTTTTTTGATTTGGGCGCCGGTATGGCGGTTGGTTTTATTGCCGGGTTAATTGTTCATATTGCTTCCCGTGGGGTTTTGGGGGTTTACACCAGCCGGTGGCATCGCGATATGCTCAAACATATCGTAGGAGCGGAAGGACTTAAAGAATATTCTGTCGATACCAATCCCTTTCTCGTGGATTTTGACAATGCGCGGAAAATCGCGAAAATTTGGCGAGACTATGGCAAAGGGTCAAAGAGATGGTTAGGCGTTACCGGACGGGAATTTTATCAGCTTATGTCTTTGGTATTAGGGGATGAGCAGCACTTTATCATGGCCGCTTTAAGAGAAGCGGGTGCCAAGCGCAGTGCTAAAAAATCGGATTATGACCGGATTCAAAATAAATTGGACGACATTCAAAATAAATTGAACGACGCCAGGGACGAAGCCGCCGACCTCCTTATGGTCATTGTTCGAGAAATGGTAGACCGGATGCAGCATTTGGAGGAGGTGCTGAATCAAAGGCCGGATGCCGAAGGGAAAGTTTTGCTTATGCCTAAAAGACAAATTGCGGATATTTCGAATTTCACAATTGGAGGGGGGCTGCGCAAGGCTCATGAACAATTTTTAGAACGATATTTTCCTCCTGATGATCCAAAGACACTGAGAATAAAAACCCTTCTTACCGGTTACGGTGCAGAAATACAAGCCATGGAATCAGCCTTAGCAAAATATCGCGATTTCATCGGCGGACAAGACGGGAAAGGGGTGCTTTACAGCCTTTATAAAGCCTATGCGGGACAAGCGAATGGGGATTTTGCCGCGGCAGTCAACGGGTTTTTAGGCCGTTCGGAAACTAGAGCGGCAGCCGCAAAACAAAGCAGTCTCGAAGTTGCACAAAGCCTTCACCTCTTTCTTGATATTTCGGATAATTTGCGTTGGAGAACCGGTGTGAGAAATGTGACACCCAAGGGCTTAACGCACTATGAAACCATCGCTGTTCCCGACCACCGTCAAAGGGTTTTGGAAGGGCTGGATTTCTTAAATGCCGGTTCGCAGAACAATTTCAGAAATTTTCTAAATGGACATCGCAGAGAGGGTGCCGGTCAAGTGACCCAAGCAGAATCTGGAAGGATTTATCAGCTTTATCAAGAGGCTACGGATGCGGACAAAGAGGCGCTGCTTATTGCCGCCGTGCTGATGAATATGGGAATGATCAAAATGAGCAATTATCCCATCGATGCCGCGAAGACCGGACTTGGAAATATTTTGTTCATTCTAGAAAGAATGGGATATTTGGGGGCTAATGCACCGCAAAAAAAACAAAAAATAGGAGAACTTGCGAGACGTCTTGTTTTATACCGCAACCGTCTTTTGAATGGAGAAGGTTCTCCGCGAGAAATCTTGGGTGATGTGGTGGGCTCGTCTGAACAAGGCAGGGCCTTCTTTAGAATGCAGGCTATCTTGAGTGTGCTCGATGAAGCCGGTTTCGGCCGTATTGAGGGGCAGAATGTGGCAGCTCTGGCTGACATGTCCAATCCTGAAAATGTTTGGGCTTTGTCTCGAATTTGGCATAAAGCCAGATTTCTTGGGATTTTTAATCATGAGATTTTAGTCCCTCCGGCTGGAACGACTTATCAAGATCTCAGGGATGACGAGAGCAAGCTTGATCAACTCTTGATTGCAAAAGGGCTCGGTCCTTTTGTGGAAGCGCTGAATCGCAATATCGAAGTGATGACACGTTTTGATGCTCATGCCAAAACCCGCCGGTTAAGGGTTTTATTCCATAGAAAATTGGACGAACTTGTTTTTAATCCGGACACCGCTCTTTTCTTTCGCCAGATGCACGATTTGCTGCCGCAAGATTGGGGGACGGCAGTTGCCAATTTGATTTCCTATATTTATCGCGTGACCGGAATTTCGCGGGCCAATTTTGTCCGGTTTAACGGTGACTCCGATGCTAATGTGAAACAATTAGGCCGGATTTTTACGGAGGCTGGAGTCGAAGCCATACGGGATGAGCTGACGCGCAAAGCTTATGACACTCAGGAATTGCTTGCAGTCCGCCGCGAAACCATTTCTCATTTCAACATTCCCATTCAATTAGGTCCTGCGGGACTTATTTTAAATGTCCGCTTTATTGAAGACGATCCTGGTTTGCAAATGGATTATGACCGTTTGAATGCGGCAATCGGCAAGGGTTCACAAGTGTTCTTCCGCAATAGCATGATTCATCGTATGTTGGGCATATCTCGTTATAAGCGGTTTGAAAATCCAAGAGAAGGAATCGGCCTTTTAATTCATTCCGTAAAAGGTGAATCACCCAAAATCGACCCCGCGATTTATCCCGAACTTAACGGCGTCTATGATTGGATTTACCGCAATGCCGATCCCAACGGCAATGCCGGGCAAAAGCGGCTTTATCAAATGTTTAGGAAATTTCAGAATGATTTTGAAGATAGAGACCTTTCCGAGCCGGTTAATTTTGGAACATTCCGCAGTCATTTTGATGTGATTTACAATGAAATCGGCCGTGTTTCTTCAAGTTACGAGGACATCGGTGCTACAGGCCAGCGTGATATCAACGGCCGGTCATATATTCCTTTTGTGCAGGAATATTTGAAAGCTCACGTGCTCCTGACCCTGGCCTATTTGATTTCCGGCACAATTCCGCGTGCCGAAGTCCGATCGGAAGTGCGCAGTACGGGATGGCCCGATACCGGCAATAATGCTCATCGGCGCAGAGTAAGCGAGTTAAAAACAGGTTTGGACGCAGCGCTAAAAAGTCCGCGTCGAGATTTTGATTTTCTCGGTCTTAGCGTTTTGCCGGAGATGCGCTCGGACGCCGAAACGTTGGCGGCATCACTGGCAAACACAGTTTATCATCCAGACCGTACGCCCTTTATTTATGCTGAAGACACTGGGCTGGGAAGTTTGGCCGATGCGATTTTAGGAATGGATAAGTTGCTCAGAAACCATTTCGGCAGAGACTATAACCGCGCGGATTTGGAAAATCTTTCGGCGGCTTTCTTTTTGAACAGCGGCTGGTCGAAGGGATTTGAAGCCATTATTGCAAGCGGCGCGCTCGGCAATAAGGGATTTGCCAGATTTGCCGGGACCAGGACCATGGAAGAACAAATCATGAGGCAGCGTTTTTGGTATTTGAATCCCAAGGACAAAGAAGGCGGTTTGTACGTCTTTTCGAACGACGCTATCGGAATTCCTATTTCCCGCCCGCGACGAGGGGATGCGGGGATGGCCATGTTTGGTCACGAAGTCTCAATTAATGATACCGCAATCACCGGATCGGGAATCACGGATCTTGCGACATCGGGGAAGGCCGCTCAGAGGATTAATTTTGCCGCCGAAAAATTATCTCGTAGGGAAAAGGACTATTATCACAGCCATGGACGCATTGGAAATACCGTGGGTTTGAATCATGGAAATTACTATTTTAGCTGGGACGCCTTTATTTATCTTGTCAAGGAGGTCAAAAAACTTTTGCCGGAAATAAAAAACAAAGGGGTCGCCTTGCAGGTTGTCGAGGATCTTTTTGAAGCCGCTTTTCTTCCCACTGAAGATTTTGGACGCCGTTATGGCGGCGTCATCCAGGATCAAGGATTGAGGGATAGAATTAAGCTTATGGCCATGGAAGCGCAACAACAGTTCGGTATGGAATTTGTGAACGCAAAAATGGGCACGCTTTATTTCAACGTCAACCGGCCTGAGAATTACGCGCAGCTCATGACGGCGTTAAGATACAGCCAGGCGCTGCAAGAGCATTTTGGTATTCATCCGGTATCGGGGAAAACAAAGTTTCTCCCCGATATCATTTCGCGCTTCCCCAACCGTTTGATGGACACAACGGTAAGGATTCATCCTGAAATTTCAGGTGGAGATATTGATCTTCAAGCCGTTCTTTTAGGAAATACCGTTTTGGATCAAGGTTCCCAAGTCGGAATGGCGACACTTAGAAGTGCTATCGGAAAATTCAAGGCCGCGGAAGGTGCGCTTGCTTATAACGTTCTTTCCCTTGACGGAGTTCTGGAAATTCCCAGAGATACTTTGGCGGTTACTTATCTCATTCCTGTCAGCTTCACGCAGGAACGATATTCCTTGGAAGAATTAAAAGAGCTTTCCAATCCTGGTGCAAGCCGGGAAATTTTTGAAGTCTTTCCGGCACAAGCAAAACAAAAAGGGGCATCGGTAGAGGACATTATCGCGGGTGTCCGGGATCTCCTTCAGAAACATGGCGTAAAACCGGTTTTGGTCATGGTACCCATTGACACGGATTTCAAGTCTGGAACCGTCGGAGACCGTCCTGTCACTTCACTTCAAATTTTCCCCCGTGAGCCTGCGCGTGTTGGGACCCCTTTGTCCTTAGAAGAGGAATTACCGGTCCGTTCCGAAATGCGTCGGATTGAGAAAAAACGGTCGGTGACGGGCGGTCGAATTACCGAGAGTGCAATCCCGGAAGGATTTGCCGAAGCTTTGGATGAGAAAGAAAGTTGGAATCATGACAAACGGCTGGAACAAGCCGTATCACGGCTCACCAGCGCCCTTGCCATTGAAAATAAAATTGTGGCCTTAGCTCAGAATATCGACGTCCCGGGTGCCGCGGTCATTGAAATGAAACCTTATATCACACCAGGGCATATTAAAGGGTTATTGCAATCATTGCCTGCAGGACAAATTGTGGTTATTGCGCTCGGCGAAAAGCCATCGGTTGATCATTTAACGCTTAGCCGGCTTGAAGACCTGAAGCAACAATATGGGGAGGATAAGCTGCGGCTTGAGAATGCTTCCCTTGCGCAAACGATGAAAACACTTGCCATCGAACTCAAAATCGACCCGAATCGAAGCGTGCAATTTGCACTTGCAGACGATATCTTCACTAGCAGCACAAATGCGGACCGTCTGGACGAATTTGTCACGACCGCTCTCCAGGCCACGAAACAATTTGCTTCCGAACGAATTGTCGGGTTCGGAACACAAGAGGTTCCTTTCGTTCAGCAGAGAGTATCCATTACGCTGAGCCATCTTTTAAATGCTTGGCAGGTCCAAGCAGCTTCCGAAGCCCGGCAAAAAAGTTCTGCCTAACCCCAAAAGGGGCCAGGCCCCTCGGTGCCAGGCTTGCGCAGTATCCGGCACTTTCGGCACGCCTTCTGCAGTTTTCCTCTTTGTGTTATAATTTCCCGCAATGAAACTTCGCTTTGCCATTGCGCAAATGAATCCCACGGTGGGGGATTATCCCGCCAACACCCAAAAAATTATTTCCTGGATACGCTCCGCGGAGAAAAAGAAGGCGGATCTGATTGTTTTTCCCGAGCTTTCTCTTTCCGGCTATCCCATGTGGGACCTTGCCAACAAAAAACGCTTTGTGGAAGAAAGCCTTCGCCACCTTGACCGTATTGCCAAAAGCACACGGGGCAAAAAGATCGCGGTGGCGCTTGGTTTTGTCGACAAAGGCGAAAAATCCGCGGACCGCAGCCGTAACAGCCTGGCTTGGATTCAGGAGGGAAAAATCCGGTATCGTTACGCAAAGCATCTTTTGCCGACCTATGACGTATTTCTGGAAGATATTTTCTTTGAACCCGGCCGTGAAAATGTTGTCATCCCTTGGAAAGGAAAGAGGATCGGCGTTACGATTTGCGAGGACATTTGGGATGAGCGCTATGAAGAAAAACCATTGGCCCGTCTTAAACGTAAAGGCGCTGACTTTATCATCAATATCTCTGCCTCTCCTTATTACCGGGGTGTGGCCGAAGCGCGTGATCAGCTCCTCAAAAAACACGCGACTCATTACGGATTTCCCATGCTTTATGTCAATCAAGTTTGCGGCCAGGACGATTTGATTTTTGACGGCCGAAGCCTTTTTGTGAATGAAAACGGCCGCGTCCTTTTCCGTGCGCCGGCATTTAAGGAAAATCTTTTTTATTTTGATTGGGACCCTTCTTCTAAAGATCCCTATGAAGTGATGCTTCCGGCTGCAACCAGTAAACCCGAGGAAGTTTACGGGGCCCTGGTTTTAGGAGTGCGGGATTATTGCAGGAAAAATGGTTTCAAAAAAGTCCTCATAGGTTTAAGCGGCGGCATTGATTCGGCGCTCGTGGCGGCGCTTGCCGTGGACGCACTCGGGCCGGCCGCGGTTTTGGGAGTGACCATGCCGGGACCTTTTTCCTCGCCCGGAAGCTGGAAAGATTCTGCCGATCTCGCGCGCCGCTTGGGAATCGAATTACGGGTTCATCCCATCAAAAAAGAATTCGAATTCATCATGCGTGGAAAGCGGATTCCTAAGCAAGGGCAAGTAACGCTTGCCATGGAAAATCTTCAGGCTCGTTTGCGTGGGCTCGAACTCATGTATTTGTCCAATGACGAAGGGCGGCTCCTTCTGACGACTGGCAATAAATCGGAGCTCGCCATGGGCTATTGCACCCTTTATGGGGACATGGCGGGCGGGCTTTCGGTGATCGGGGATGTTTATAAAACGGATGTGTACCGGCTTGCCTGGTACCGGAATTCCAAAGGAGAGGTCATTGTCAAATCCATATTAATGAAGGCGCCCTCGGCGGAACTCCGCCCGAATCAAAAAGATGAAGATTCCCTTCCTCCTTATGAGCTTTTGGACGAGATCCTTTACCTTTATATTGAAAAAAATATGAGCCGAGAAGACATCGCCAAAAAAATGAAGAGGAGAGCGAACACCTCCCTTATCGGAGAAGTCATTGACAAAGTGGACCATAATGAATACAAACGCCGTCAAACTCCGCCTATTTTGCGAGTGACCGAGAAAGCCTGGTTCGGCCGCCGCATGCCCATCACCAATCGTTTTGAGGGCTGACTTGCATCCAAGACGTTTCCAAGTTATACTTTGTAGTAACAAATGGCACTACATGGGGAGGAAAATAAAATGACGGTTGCCACAGCCTTATTAACAGCAAAACATATCGGAGTCAGGGAGCTTCGTGAGCATTTGTCCAAGCGCCTCAAAGGCAATAAACCTATTATCGTGACCGAACATGGGACGCCCACCAAAGTCATATTTTCCTACCGGGATGTGCTGGAACTCATTGACATTTTGGATGAACTTCAGGATCGTCAGGCAATTCAAGCTGTGCAAGAAGGAAGAAGGGCAATTCAGAAAGGGGCGAGAGGAACTTCTGTTTCCAGTCTCTTTAATCAAATCCGACAATCTCGTAAGTGAAATACAACGTCCGATTTCCTACCGAATCAATCCAAAAGAAATTCCAAAAGGCTTTGGGATTTATTTCTTCCGAGAGGCTTCAGGATGAAATCATGCAGTCGATTGAAGGTTTGGCGGACAATCCTCGGCCTGCTGGAGAGCCCAAAATAAAGCCCCCGTTGATTGTTTATGGCTTTGCCGCGCAGTACCGGTTGAGGGTAAGAAATTACCGGATTTTATATGATGTGGATGATAAAAATAGAATCGTCTGGGTTTTCGACATTCGAAAACGTAATGAACGTACTTATGACTAAAGGGCAGTGACTTTTTCACATGTTGACCGTCGGAATTCCGAAAGAAATAAAATCCAAAGAAAAACGGGTGGGCATGACGCCTTCACTGGTTCAGAAGCTGACGTCTTGGGGGATCCCTGTCCTTGTGGAGAAAAATGCCGGGGCCGAATCCGGTTTTTCCGATGCGCAGTATGAGAAGGCCGGGGCGGCCGTCATCGCGAGTCATGCCGGTCTTTTCGCCAAATCGGATTTAATTCAAAAAGTTAAAGAGCCCCTGGCGCCCGAATTTAAATTGTTGAGAAAAGACCAAATCCTTTTTTGTTTTTTGCATTTGGCTTCACCCTCCAATTGCGCCCTTGTCAAAGCCTTGGTCCATTCGGGAGCGACCGCCCTCGGCTTTGAGACTTTGGTGGTAGAAGGTAAAGTCCCGGTTTTAAAACCCATGAGTGAGATTGCGGGGTCTCTGGCCGCGATTTATGCGGCTTATTTTTGCTCCGTCCCGATTGTGTTCGATGGCAGGGTAAAATATCCGGCTGATTTTTTTAAAACTGTGGAATTATTAGCGGAAAGTTACCCGGATTTCCCGCGTTCCATGCGCATGCCGAAAACCGTGATTTTTGGCGGCGGGGTAGCGGGACTAAAAGCTGCGCAGTACGGTTTGAAAATGGGCGCTCATATGACCGTCGTTGAAAAAAATGAAGACCGGCTTGAAGCACTTCAAAAACAATATCAAGATGAAAAGCGCCTGTGTTTTGTTTCACCCAAGGAACTCTCCGACAAACACCTCGAAGCAGCCGAGGTCTTCATCGCTTGTGTGCATCATCCCGGTAAAAGGGCGGAACCCGTTTTGGATGAAGAAAGGCTTGGAAATGTCAGCCAGAAATTAAGAAAGATCATGATCGATATTTCTATTGATCAGGGAGGAAATTTCCCCGAGTCACGTCCTAGTTCTTATGAAGATCCGCTTTATTTGGACTCGTACGGCAATCTGCGTTTTGCGGTCGCCAATATTCCTTCTCTTTGCGGCCGCGGGGCCTCGGAAGCCTTAGAAAAGGCGGCATTTCCTTACACGCTTGCTTTAGCAAAAAACGGCCGGGACGCATTTAAAAAAATCCCTGAGCTTAAAAATGCAATCAATGTGGATCGCGGAAAAGTCCTTATTGCGGACATCCGCAAAGCTCACGAATCAAAATGAATGGGCAAAACAAAAGGTGTCTGGCTCCTTTTGGTGTTGTGCTATAATACCGCTTCCGTTTTTGAAAAATACGAAGGGAAATACAAAGTTCATTGCAGCCTAAAAAAATAGCTTTGCTTGCCAGAAAAGCCGCGGAGGACAAGAAGGGGGAAGAGCCGGCCATTCTCGATATCAGCAAGCTGACAAGCATTGCCCATTACTTTATGATTGTGCATGGCAATTCGGACCGCCATGTTAAAACCATCGCCCATCATATTATGGACACCATGAAAGAGAAAAAAGTTCCTTTATGGCATGACGAAGGATTGGAAAGCGGAAGTTGGGTGGTCTTAGATTATGCCTCCGTCATCATTCATGTTTTTTACCGTGAAACACGTCAATTTTATAACCTGGAACGCCTGTGGGGAGAAGCCCCCCGCCTTTGACCTGACCCTTCCATGAATCCCCGTATAGAAAATCTCATCCATCAATTGCTCGATGTGTATTCCAAACGCAAAGGAATGGTCATTCCCAAAGAGCTGGGTTATGACATCACCGTGACCCGCGACCCGTCCCACGGGGATTTTGCCTCGAATGTGGCTTTTAAATTGGCGCGTGTTTTTCAGGCCAAACCCAATTTGATCGCCGATGAACTGGTGTTGATCCTTGAAGAAGAGGCCATCAAAAAGGCGGCGGATCATTTCATTGACCGCGTGGAAGTGGCGGGCGGGGGTTTTATCAATTTTTATTTGGCAAAATCTTCCCTGGCCGAGGTCCTGCTGGAAGTTTATAAAAAAGGAAAACAGTATGGAGAATCGGATTTCGGAAGTTCCAAGAAAGTGCTTTTGGAATTTGTCAGCGCCAATCCTACCGGACCTTTGACGATCGCGCATGGCCGTCAAGCCGCCGTGGGTGATGCGTTAGCGCGGATTCTCAAAGCCACGGGCCATCAGGTTTCCACGGAATATTATCTCAATGACGGCGGCCGGCAGATGAATCTTTTGGGAGCAAGCCTCTGGGCCCGCTACCGTCAGGAACTGGGCCAGAAAGTCACTCTTCCCGAAGAAGGTTATCAAGGTGATTATTTAATCGAAATTGCCCGCCGCCTGAAGAAAATAAAAAAAGACAGCCTGCTGAAGGAAAAAGAAGAAAATGCCATCGATTTTTGCCGCCGTTTTGCGGGCGAAGAAATCATGAAGAGTATTGAAAAAGACTTATCGGAAACCCGGATTCATTTTGACCATTATTTTAAGGAAACGACACTTTACGAAAAAAAAGCTATTGATTTGGCCCTTAATTACCTGACCGATCATCATCACATCTACGAAAAAGACGGTGCCCTTTGGTTTCGCTCCACGGTTTTCGGAGACGATAAAGACCGGGTCGTGAAGAAATCGACCCACGATTACACTTACCTTGCTCCTGATATTGCTTATCACCGTTACAAGTTTGAGCGGGGATTTAACTGGCTGATTAATTTATGGGGACCGGACCATCACGGTTATGTCGCCCGCCTGAAGGCCGCTTGCCAGGCGCTTGGCCATCCTGTCAATGAAATCGACATCCGTATTGTGCAGCTCACAACGCTTTTCCGTAACGGCGAACCGGTCCGCATGTCCACCCGCGCCGGCGAATTTGTGACTTTGCGCGAACTTTATGAGGAGGTCGGCGTGGATGCCGCGCGGTTTTTCTTTGTCATGCGTAAAATCGAAAGTCATCTTGATTTTGATCTTGAACTCGCCAAACAGAAATCCCAGGACAATCCCGTTTATTATCTTCAATACGCACACGCCCGTATCGCGAGCCTTTTAAAATTCGCCGAGACCGAAGTCAATGTCAAGGTGAACCTGGAAAAGCTGGATTCGGAACAGGAAAACGGCCTTATCAAAATGATTTCGGAGTATCCGGAAGTCCTCATCCAAGCCAGTCAATTGCTCGAGCCTTACCGGCTGGCCGATTATTTGCGTGAGCTTGCCGCCTCATTCCACAAATTCTATGCTCATAACCGTGTGGTCACCGAAGACAAAGAGTTGACGGCGGCGCGTCTCCTCTTGGCCGACGCCACACGCATCGTCCTCCAAAACGGCTTAGAGCTTCTGGGTATTTCTCAGCCCGAATCGATGTGAAGCCCCTGGTTTTTTTTCTGCTTGGTCCGACAGCCGTCGGCAAATCGAAAATCGCCGTGGAACTTGCCAAACGGCTGAAGGGCGAGATCATTTCCGCGGATTCCATGCAGGTCTACCGCGGCATGGATATCGGGACCGCCAAGCCTTCCAAGAAGGACCAAAAGCAAAGCCCGCATCATTTGATCGATATTCTTTCGCCGGCCCGTTCTTTTTCGGCTTTTGAATACCGCAAAAAAGCCCTGGCAAAAATTCGCCAGATCACGCGCCGTAAAAGAACCCCTATGGTTGTGGGCGGCAGCGGGCTTTATGTGCGCTCACTGCTCGAAGGGATTTCGGGACAGCCCGGCGCCAACTGGAAAATCCGCCGGAAACTTGAACGGGAAGCTAAAATCCGCGGCTTGGCGGAGCTTTATCGAAGGTTGGAGAGGTTGGATTCGATGGCGGCAAAAAAAATTAAGGCCAGCGATGAAATGCGCATTATCCGTGCTTTAGAAATCAGGGAAATCTCCGGTAAGAATCCGTCCCAGTGGCATCAGAAAAAAGAGGGAGCTCTTGAGACCTTGGGGTTTCAACCGGTTGTGATTGGAATTTGCCGCCCGCGGCCGGAGCTTTATGAAAACATCAACGCCCGAGTGGACGAAATGTTTCGAAAAGGGCTTGTCCGGGAAGTCAAAAAACTCGCTCAAGGAAGGCTTTCGCGTACGGCCCGTTTGGCGGTAGGCTATAAGGAGATTCTCAAATCCCTGGCGGGAGAAATTTCGCTTCAAGCAGCCAAAGAGGACATTAAGAAGAATTCCCGCCATCTTGCCAAACGGCAAATCACTTGGTTTAAGAAAGAAAAGGGGATCCATTGGGTTGAATGGGAGCCCAACGACACCGTCAAAACTATGGGTGACAAAATTTTAATGCAAAAGCAAATGCAGCTTGGCACCGAGGGGCCTGGCCCCTTTTGGGGTGGAGTGAATGCCGCGAGATAAAGCTTATTTGGTCATTTGCCATATGTTTGGGAAGAGCCGCGTTTCGCTTGACGAAAGTTTGGAAGAAATCCGCGAGCTGACCGAATCGGCCGGGGGCGGGGTGGCCGGATTTACGACGGCAAATATTCCGCATCCGAGTCCCAGTCATTTCTTGAGGGAAGGGAAGTTGGCAGAAGTCCGGCAGAAATCTTTGGAAGCCAAAGCCAACCTTTTAATTTTTAATGTCGATTTGACGCCGGTACAGGCCAGGAATATTGAAACCGATTGCGGCATTCGGGCCGTTGATCGCACGGGATTGATCCTTGATATTTTTGCCCGGAGGGCAAATTCGAAAGCCGGAAAACTGCAAGTAGAACTCGCCCAGCTTCAATACCTTCTGCCGCGTTTGGTGGGACAAGGGGTCATCATGTCGCGCTTAGGCGGCGGCATTGGAACCCGGGGGCCCGGCGAACAAAAGCTTGAAGTGGACCGTCGAAAAATTCGTGAGCGGATTCAGCACGTCAAAAAGGATATCGAAAAACTTCAGAAACACCGTGAACTCTTAAGAGCCGGACGGCGGAGAAAAAAACTGATTCAGGTGGCCATTGCGGGATACACCAATGTTGGAAAGTCCACTTTGCTGAATGCGCTTACCGGCGCGGGGACTTATGTGGAGGACAAACTCTTCGCTACTTTAGATCCCAAAACACGCAAACAATCCGTCAATGGCCGGGACGATATTTTATTTACGGACACGGTTGGTTTTTTACGCGATTTGCCGCATTCGCTGGTCAAAGCGTTTCACGCAACCCTGGAAGAAGTTTCTGAAGCGGATTGTATCATTCATGTTTTGGATGTTTCGTCGCCCCACGCCGAAGAACAAAAGCGGGCCGTGGAAAAAGTATTTGAAGAAATTCAGGCAGATCAAAAGCCTATTTTGCTCGTTCTCAATAAAGCCGATTTGTTGACTCCGGAAGAAAGACAGAGGGCCCAAGGTTTATTTCCGGACGGCATTCTTATTTCCGCGCAAAAGAGCACAGGTTTAGATGCTCTATTCCATAAACTGGAGCTTCTTCTTCGCCATCCCGCCTCGCAGGCCCTATCCTAGCCTAGACTCAGAAATCCTATCTTTTTTAATCAGCTTATAAAGATATTATAAAATTGCAGTAAATTGCCAGTAATCATCACCCTATCCCACCGTATTTAAATAAGTTAGAACTTATCTCTAGAACTATAGAAACGATTTGACCTATAGACATTCGGCAGGTATACTTTTTAATGATTTTAGCCGGATGAAGTTTAAATAAGTCTTCACAAGGTGATCAGCTAATGGCATTGAGCCAATATCATGGTGACAGAAAGCCGCTTGCGCTTCGTGTTACGAGCGCTTTTGTTATCTTCACTTTTTTAATCACACAAAGCGACCTTCGTCTTGCTTCTGCGTTTTCTGCGCCGGCGTCACCCACGGACATCGCAGTCACTCAAAATTCTCTGCAAGATTCCAAAGAAGATATACATTACATGCAAGATCCCAATGCCTGGCAGTGGGATTCCAAAAGCATCAGTCCTGCGGAAGCTCCCGTGGGGCAAGCAACTCAAAAAGCGGCGCAGGCTGCGGCCCCGCCTATCCCATCCTCCATTTTTGAAAAAAATCAAACACCGCTTTCTCATGCGGAAGGCGAAGCCGTTGAAACCATTCGCGATGGAAAAATCCGCTACACGTATGCCAATCAAAGCTATTTTGAAGTTTATTCTGAAGATGAAGATGATCTGAGACTGAAAGGTAAAATCAGCGAGATCGGCGATTTTACCAATCCGGATAATCCCAATCAGCTTGAAGTCAGAAAATTTTATTATCTTGAAGATAAAGCAGACCGGGCGATCGTCCGGATTGTCACTGAAAATCCGGGCCGACTTCCCACTTATCAAATTTTTGATGACTTAGGCGGACAAATAAAAAATTTGCGCGAATCGGGAGTCATTGTGAACGGCAAATTTCTAGCCCACAGCATTTATGATGCGGCCGCCGGAAGGGCTATTTTTCACGATCTCTTGAATGCCTATTTTGAAGTGGTCCACGAAATGACAGCAGATTATAAAATCGGCCGCTTGCTTGAGTACCAAAACCGAGAAGGCGATAAAAACGCGCACCTTCAATTTCTTTATGACGACACGAAGCAGAGAGTCACTTCCATTAATTGGGAGACCGAGGTTTATTCCATTTATGAGTTTGTCGAAGGCAAGGCCGGCCGGTTGTTGGAATTTGGCGTGGTGGCTCCTGAGATTCTCAGTCCGGCACAACTTAATATCCGATATTCCGTTGAAATTTCAGAATTTGAAAGGACCGGAGAAAGTATGTCGGTTTATGTTTTTAGAGACCCTAAGCATCCTGATGATTTTTTAATTCGTGAGCGCCTCGCGGCCGCGGGGATAGGACGGATCCTCCGTTGGCGCAGTTATGAAGGGGACCCCGTTGACCTCGAATATTTTTATGATAAGGACAAAGCAACCGGAATCGAAGTTGTCACTGTCTTCAATTATATAGAAGGCACCTACCTTAAGATGGAGTTTGATAAGGATGCCGACCGGGATGGCGACGGTCTTCTTGATAATCCCGGTAAAGTGATCGAGGCGGGAATTATCTCAAAGGGTGTTCAAAGGGAATTAAAAACCATTCTTAAACGTCAGAATAATCAGTTTGAAATTGTTTCTAATGATGGGACTGTGCGCCTGTATGAGGCCTCGGTTGATAATCAAATTGGGCGGCTCCTGCGCCTGCGCGGGCCCCCGAGCGGCGACCCCAACCAATTTGTTGATGTTATTTATCAATATGATGGCAGTACAAATACCCGCATTGCTTACGATCTTACCCACAAGACTTACTCCCTAACTACTTTTGAAAATACCGGAGCCGGTCAAATCCTAGAGACCGGGACTTTTACTATCTCTTCGGACGGTTCTTATCTTCGCACCAAAACTACCGAATCCACACTTAGCGGCGAAACCATTCGTTTTAGTTATGACGCCATCGAATCCCGCAGCTTTGACTATGCCTATGCCATCCTTGAAGAGGGGAAGCCGGCGGCGGTTATTGTCGACCGTTTGAGTCCGGATGATATTCGTAAACTCCTCGCCTTGCCCTTTGAAGTAGGAATTACCGTGATGAACGGCCGCGTGGTTCTTTTTGCAAGCAGTGAAGGCCAGGAAATCCGGATGATGGCCGCGGTCAAAACATTAATAGAAGGCGCCGATCTTATTGCGCACACCCATCCGGAAAATTCCACACCCCTCCAACATGGTCCCAGCCAGCAGGATATTCAAGCAGCCTCCCCTGAGCGAATTGAATATGTGCTCACCTCTGAGGGAGTTTTTGCTTTTAACGGAGATGGAAAACAAAGCAGCAAAAAGGATTTTTCAGAATTTAGCAACATCCTTCAGGCAGCCGGATCCCATTGGAAAGAAGACGATCAAAAGGGAGAAATGCTGGCGCGTTTGAAGCTTCAGCAATTCATCAGTTCGATGGATCTTTTGGCCGGCGCCATTGAAGAGGAAATAACGGAGTTTCGTGCCGGAGATCTGAGCGCCGATCAAGAACAAGCGGTCACAATCGGTAAGGAAGTGCTTAAGGCTCAGCTAGGACTTTCCGATGTTCAAGCCGCTGATATCGCAACCAAAGAGGTTCGAAATACGCCGGCGGCCAATGTCTTTTTAATTTCCCTGGATTATCAAAACACTACCTATGATTTTTCGGTCAATATTACCGATGGATCAGCCATTCTTCTAAAAATCAAAACCGCCGCTGAAATCCGTGAATTTGATAATCAAGGCCGTCTTACTCAGATTATGAATATGACGGATACCACGCTGAGAATCTATGAAGGATATGATGATATAGCGAAACGTTATACCGTTAAGTTTTTCACCACGCTTGCTCCCACTCAAGCAAGCCCCTACATCGCTTCTACGTTTTCCTATGGGCCTGACAATCAAGCCGTAACGGGAGATGATGTGCTTTTAAGAACAGAAACCGTGCAACCCGACGGAATACAAGTTGAAGATTTTGATGCTCAGGGGCGCCTTGTGAAACGCACTCAAGGCAGCACCGTAACAACGTTTTCTTATAACGATACGGCCAAGACTTATGCGATCACAAGCGGGAGCACGGTACAGACACTTACTTACGGTGTGGACAATCAGCCTGGCACGAATGACGATGTGCTGCTGAAAGAAGAGGAGAGAGATGAAAACGACGATCAGATAACCCGGGAATTCGATACCAATGGAAACATTGTCCGGGTTTTGAATGAAACGCAAGGAACGTCAACAAATTACAGTTATCCTTCGGCTGGCCAAGTTCTAATAAAAGAAAGCGATGGTACTTACACTATAGCTGAATACGATTCTGCGAATCGCAGAATTGGGCGAGCGCTTTCCAATGGTGCAGTAAAAAATGATGGAAGTCTGGAGCAAGAAGAATCGTTTGAGTACACAATGCCCGGACGAGTCATTGTAAAAGGCAAAAATAGCACTTATCGAATTATGAGTTTAAAGAGTAACGGGTCGTTTGACCGTGTTGAAGAAGAAGGAAAAATTAAGGACGATGGGAGTTTGAACCGTGGTGAGGCTACGGTTTTTGATTGGGTCACGATCCCTGGAAAAGTGGTAGAGAAGAATTTAAAGACGGACACGTATCAGATCATAAGCTTTAAAAGCGACGGAACGTTTGACCGCGTTGAAGAAGAAGGAAAAATTAAAGACGATGGAACGGTGAACCGGAGCGAAGCCACCGTCTTTGATTGGGTCACGGTCCCTGGAAAAGTGGTAGAGAA